>NZ_JBHVMF010000012.1:0-231085 GCF_042797055.1 Streptomyces sp. NPDC057854 | reverse complement strand
CCGGCTGGACGGGGTATCAACTAATCTGGCGTTGATTTTTGGCACGCTGTTGAGTTCTCAAGGTGCGGACGCTTCCTTCGTTCCTGTTTCCAGGCTCTCCGGGCGCTTCCTTCGTTTCCGACTCTATCAGATCTTTCCGATCCGATTTCCTCGGTGCTTTCCGGTCCCGAATTGTTTTTCTCGGGGCCTTCCGGCGGGGTCAAACATTACCAGGCTTTCTCCGGCTCCCTGACCACCCCCCGCGCTCGCCGGCGGGAACCGGGGCAGGCAGAGGTGTAGACCACTGGGGCTAGGATCTGGCTTGATGGTGCTGCCGACCCACGACTCAAGGCCGCGTTGGGGTCAGGCAGGAGTACGACAGTACATCCCACCGTCAGTGGAGGCAAATCGTTTCCGGTAGTCCCTAGGTCCGCCAAGTGGTACGTCTCGTGCGGAACCGGGACTTCTTATGACTTACGCTTCTGAACTAGTACGCGCCGCCCAGGACAGGTGTGGCGGCGCCACACGATCTCCGCCCCTGGGAGGCTTCCCATGTCAACCGTGACGTCGCCACTCGCTGGACGCGCCATCGGTCTCGCCAATGTCCCCGACCCGGTCTTCTCCGGTGCCATGGTCGGGCCCGGCACCGCCATCGATCCCGTACGCGAGCCCTCCGAGGCGGTCTCGCCCGTCGACGGGGTCATCGTCTCCATGCACCCGCACGCCTTCGTCGTCGTGGACGGCGAGGGGCACGGTGTGCTGACGCACCTGGGCATCGACACCGTGCAGCTCAACGGCGAGGGCTTCGAGCTGCTCGTGAACAAGGGCGACACCGTGACCCGCGGCCAGGCCGTCGTGCGGTGGAACCCGGCCGCCGTGGAGGCCGCCGGCAAGTCCCCCATCTGTCCCGTCGTCGCCCTCGAGGCCACGGCCGACTCGCTCTCCGACGTCCGTGAGGACGGCGACGTGAAGGCCGGCGACCAGCTCTTCGGCTGGAGCTGAGGCCGGTCCGTCGCCAGACGGCCGCGAGTACGACATTCAACGCGGCGGCACCGGCCGCCGCTCTATCGGAGACGGGTGAGATGGAGACAACGCTGCGAGGCGTCGGGGTCAGCCACGGTGTGGCGATCGGCCAGGTGCGGCACATGGGCACGGCGGTCCTGGAGCCGCCCGCCAAGCAGATTCCCGCCGAGGACGCGGAGCGCGAACAGGGGCGCGCCCGCCAGGCGGTGGAGGCCGTGGCCGCGGACCTGATCGCGCGCGGCAATCTGGCCGGCGGCGAGGCCCAGGCGGTGCTGGAGGCCCAGGCGATGATCGCCCAGGACCCGGAGCTGATCGCCGACGTCGACCGCAGGATCGCGGTCGGCAGCTCGGCCGAGCGCGGTATCTACGACGCCTTCTCGCACTACCGCGAGCTGCTCGCGGGTGCCGGCGAGTACATGGCGGGCCGGGTCGCCGACCTGGACGACGTGCGGAACCGCATCGTCGCCCGGCTGCTGGGCGTGCCGATGCCGGGTGTTCCGGACAGCGACGAGCCGTACGTGCTCATCGCGCGGGACCTGGCGCCGGCCGACACCGCGCTGCTCGACCCGGGTCTGGTGCTCGGGTTCGTGACCGAGGAGGGCGGGCCGACCAGTCACAGCGCCATCCTCGCGCGCGCCCTGGGCGTGCCGGCCGTCGTGGCGCTGCCCGGCGCCGGTGAGCTGGCCGAGGGCACCGAGATCGCGGTGGACGGTTCCACCGGCGAGATCTTCGTGAACCCGAGCGAGGAGAAGAAGGCGGCGCTGACCCGGGCGGCCGAGGAGCGGAAGGCGGCGCTGTCGGCGTCCAGCGGTCCGGGTGCCACCTCGGACGGGCACAAGGTGCCGCTGCTCGCGAACGTCGGCGGTCCCGCCGACGTGCCGGCCGCGGTGGAGGCGGGCGCCGAGGGCGTCGGTCTGTTCCGTACGGAGTTCCTCTTCCTGGACGACAGCAAGAAGGCGCCGTCGGAGGAGAAGCAGATCGAGGCGTACCGGCAGGTGCTGGAGGCGTTCCCGGAGGGCCGGGTGGTCGTGCGGGTGCTCGACGCCGGTGCCGACAAGCCGCTGGACTTCCTGACGCCGGCGGACGAGCCGAACCCGGCGCTGGGCGTGCGCGGTCTGCGGTCGCTGCTCGACCACCCGGAGGTGCTGCGGACGCAGCTGACCGCGCTGGCCAAGGCCGCGGCGGGGCTTCCGGTGTACCTGGAGGTCATGGCGCCGATGGTGGCCGACCGGACGGACGCGAAGGCGTTCGCCGACGCGTGCCGCGAGGCGGGGCTGCAGGCGAAGTTCGGGGCCATGGTGGAGATTCCGTCCGCCGCGCTCCGGGCGCGCTCGATCCTGCAGGAGGTCGAGTTCCTGTCGCTGGGCACCAACGACCTGGCGCAGTACACCTTCGCCGCCGACCGTCAGGTGGGTGCGGTGTCGCGGCTGCAGGATCCGTGGCAGCCGGCGCTGCTCGACCTGGTGGCGCTGTCCGCCGAGGCGGCCAAGGCCGAGGGCAAGAGCTGTGGTGTCTGTGGCGAGGCCGCTTCGGATCCGCTGCTCGCGTGTGTGCTGACGGGTCTGGGCGTCACCTCCCTCTCCATGGGTGCGGCGTCGATCCCGTACGTGCGGGCGACGCTGGCGAAGTACACGCTCGCGCAGTGCGAGCGGGCGGCTGCCGCGGCGCGTGCCGCGGACACGGCGCACGAGGCGCGGCTGGCCGCGCAGGCGGTGCTGTCCGGGGAGTGAGCCCGGAGTCGTAGGGCGTGGTCCGGAGGGGCTTCCCGTCACCTGGTGGCGGGGAGCCCCTTCGGCGTGTCCGGGGTCAGCAGGCGCCGGGGCGGTGCTCGTGGGGGCCGGGGGTGACGGGGAAGCCGGCGCGGTGGTCGACGCCGTGCTCGGGGGGAAGGGGTTCGCCGGTGCGGGCGTCGGTGCAGTAGGCGGCGAAGACCTCGGCCTCGGTGAGGGGGCTGAGGGTGCCGTCGGCGAGGCGCCAGCCGTGGAGGCGGTCGGGGTGGCCGGGGCGGGTGGCGCGCAGGACGAGTCCGCCCGGTGCGGCGAGGGCCAGGCCGGCGGCGAGGACGGCGGCGAACTCGGTGGCCGCGGTGGGGTCGTGGTGGTTGGTGCCGTGCTCGTCGCGGGCGCTGTGGAGGACGGCGAGCAGGTGGTCGTCGGCGGCGGGGACGCTGCAGACGAGGTGGTGGGTGCCGGGGCCGGCGCCGTCGAGGAGGCTGAGGAGGAGGCGGGTGGCGCGGTCGAAGGCGTCGCGGCCGCGGTCCTGGCCGCAGTCGGGGCAGTCCCCCGCGGTGGCGAGGACGGTGGTGGCGTACTCCCAGGTGGCGCGGCGGACGGCGGTGTCGACGAGTGCGGGAAGGAGTTCGGTGAGGGGTTGTCCGGTGTAGGTGACGCGGGCGCCGGTGGTGGCCAGGTGGTCGGTGAAGCGGCAGCGGCTGGTGGGGTGGTCGGGGTCGAGGCCGGTCTCGGCGCAGTAGGAGGCGTATTCGTCGGGGTCGAAGAGGGCGACGGTGGTGTGGGTGCCTTGGCGGGCGAGGGTTTTGAGGAGGGCTTCGACCTCCTTGAGGTAGGTGGTGTGGTCGTCGAAGGCGAAGGTGCGGTAGCGGCGCATGGCCGCGAAGTCCTGGGCGTCGGCGAGGAGTCCGACGGTGCTGGGGATCTCGCGGCGGAGCGCGCGGCGGAGGCGGGTCGTGCGGGTGGTGGTCGTCGTCATGGGTCCCCCTCGGGTGTGGTGTGCCGGGCACGTCGATCAGTGCTCACTCACCGTAACCGTCGCCACTGACAGTGACGGCGGGGTGGAGGCGACGCGGTCGCGGATGAGGCGGTGCTGGGCGGCTCCGGCGGCGACGAGGGCGAGGCCGAGGAGGGGCCAGGCGAGGGGGCCTGCGGTCATGACCCCGGTGACGAGAAGGGGGCCGGCGAAGCGCTGGGTGGACTGGGCGAGGCCGTGGACGCCGAGGTAGGCGCCCTGGGCCTCGGCGGGGGCGAGGGCGACGGAGAGTTCCCACGAGGAGGTGGCGTGGAGGATCTCGGCGAAGGTGAGGGCGGTGACGGCGACGACGAGGGCGGCGACGGCGAGGGTGCGTCCGCCGGCGGCGGAGGCGGCGAGGGCGGTGGTGCCGATGACGAAGAGGCCGGCGAGGGGAACGAGGAGGCGGCGGGCGGCGCGGGTGGTGGCGCCGAAGCGGGCGAGCGGGACCTGGAAGAGGACGACGAGGACGGTGTTGAGGACGAGGAGGAGCGGGGCGAGGCCGGCGGGGGCGTCGGTGGCGTGGACGATCCAGAGGGGGACGGCGACCTGGAGGATCGTGTCGTCGAGGTAGAGGGCCGCGTCGGTGGCGGTGTAGCCGAGGAAGGTGCGGTCGCGCCAGGGGCTGCCGGGGGTGGGGCGGGGGGTGTCGTCGCCGGTGGCGGCGACGCGGGAGGCGGCGGGGGGTTCGGCGCAGCGCAGGGTGAGGACGGCGATGGCGAGGTAGGACAGGACGTTGCCGGCGAGCAGGTAGGTGTACGCCTGGGTGGAGCCGGTGGCGAGGGCGGCGGCGGCGCCGAGGCCGCCGATGGACCAGCCGATGTTGACGGTGGTGCGCTGGATGGCCTGGTAGCGGACGCGTTCGGTGCCTGCCTGGCGGGCGGCGTAGAGCTTGATGAGGACGCTGCCGGCGCGGTCGGGGAGGGCGCCGAGGGCGGAGTAGAGGGTGAGGAGGAGGAAGTGGTCGGTGGTGAGGAGGGCGATGAGCGTGGCGCCGCGCATGAGCTGGGCGGCGACGATGACGCGGACGAGGGGGTAGCGGTCGGCGAGGAGTCCGGCGAGCGGGGCTCCGGCGATGCCGACGCCGCCGGCGACCGTCATGAGAAGGCCGACCTGGGCGAGGCTCAGGCCGGAGACGTAGGTGAAGTAGAGGGCGGTGCAGCCGGCCCAGAGGCCGGTGCCGGTCTTGTCGACGATGCTGACGACGAGCATGCGGCGGCCGTCGCGGCCTCCGGGTATGCGGTCGAGTGCGGTGCGGTGCCACGGCTTCGGGCGGCTCACGCGGTTCCCCCTTGACGCGAGTTATGTATTGATACATAGTTCCGTACGTGGCAACACAATATTCGATCCAGGGGACGACGGCCAAGGGCATCGCCGCGTCCGTCGAGCGCGGCGTGACCGAGGGCGAGCTCGCTCCGGGCGACGCGCTGCCTCCCGTACGCAGGCTGGCCGAGGACCTGGGGGTCAGTCCCGGCACCGTGGCGACCGCCTACAAGGAACTCCGCGCGCGTGGGCTCGTGGTGACCCGCGGCCGGGGCGGCACGGTCGTGGCGGAGGCGCCCTCGGAGGCGTCCCGGCGGCCTCCGCGCATGCCCGAGGGCCTGACCGACCTCGCGAGCGGACTCCCCGACCCCGCGTTCCTGCCGGTGCTCCACCCGCCCGGCGGCGTACGGCCGGTCTACGGCTCCCACCGGGCCGCGCCCCGGCTCGCCGCCCTGGAGGAGCTGACCCGGGCGTGGTTCCGGCGGGACGGAGTGCCGGCGGAGCGGGTGACCTTCGCGCACGGCGCGCTCGACTGCATCGCCCGGCTCCTCTCGGTGGAGCTGCGGCCCGGCGACGCCGTCGCCGTCGAGGACCCCGGCTTCCACCACCTGCTGGACCTGGTGCCCGCGCTCGGGCTGCGGACGGTGCCGGTCGCCGTGGACGGCGCCGGGATCACACCGGACGGGCTGCGGGCGGCGCTGCGGGCCGGGGTGCGGGCGGTCGTCCTCAGCCCGCGCGCACAGTGCCCCACGGGGGCCTCGCTCACCCCGGAGCGGCGGGACGAACTCGGCGCGCTGCTGCGGGAGTTCCCGGACGTCCTGGTGATCGAGGACGACTACCTCGCCGAGCTGGACGCTCCCCCGGGCCCGACGCTGGGCGCGCTGCGGCCGGCCCGCTGGGCACAGGTGCGCACGGTGTCGAAGCGGCTCGGCGTGGACCTGCGGTGGGCCGGGCTGACGGGGGACGAGGTGACGCTGGCCCGGCACGACGGGCGGATGCTGATGACCTCGGGCTGGGTCAGCCACGTGCTCCAGGAGACCGTCGTCCGGCTGTTCTCCGACCCGGAGGTGGCGCGGCTCGTGGCGCGCGGCGAGGCCGCCTACGCCGAGCGGCGGGGCGCGCTGGTCGACGCGCTCGGCGCGCGGGGCATCCGCGCGACCGGGGACGCGGGGCTCAACGTGTGGGTGCCGGTGCGGGACGAGTCCGCGGTGGTCAACGGGCTGCGGACGCACAGCTGGTGGGTGGCGGCGGGCGCGCGGTTCCGGATCGCCGCTCCCCCCGCCGTACGGATCACCGCCTCGGTGCTGCTGCCCGACGCGGCCGAGCGGCTGGCGGCGGACTTCGCGCGGGTGCTGGGGGACGCGCAGGCGACGTACGGGGGGTGAGGGACGGATGGGCCCGTCGCCCGGGCCGGGGAACGGCCGGGCGACGGGCCCACGCGCGCGCGTGCGCGGAACAGCGGAACAAGCGGGTACGGGTCAGCGGGTACGGCTCAGCGGGTGCGGTAGGCGTGGCCGAGGGTCTGGTCGAGGGTGTTGCCCTCGGTGTCGGTGAGCGCGGCGCGGAACGAGACGGTGCCGCCCGGGGCCGGGTTGCGGACCGTGACCGCGCCGCCGGTGACGGGGGCGTCGGTCCAGGTGGCGCCGCCGTCGACGGAGACCCGGACACGGAGCGACCGCAGGCCCTCGCCGGCGGCGGGGCCCTGGACCGTGACCGGGACGCGCAGCTCCGCCCCCGCGGGAGCGGTGCCGTCGAGGGCGAGCGGCGGGGCGAAGCGGACCACGCTCAGCGGGAGCGCGGTCGGGGACGTGGTCGCGGCGGAGTCGAAGCTCCAGACGGCGGTGGTGCGCCCCGCGTGCGTGCCGGTGCCGTGCGTGGCGGTGGCGGTGAGCCGGTAGCGGGCCCGGTCGGCCTCGGCCGCCGTGAAGGAGGCGCGGCCCGGCGCGCCCCAGTGGGTGCCGACGAGGACGCCGTCCCGGTGCAGGGTGGTGGCGGCGGAGCGGTAGACCGGGTCGGAGGGGATGTGGCCGTCGCCGTCGGCGAGCAGCGGCACGTCGAAGGCGAGCCGGTCGCCGTCCCGGACGCCCGCGGGCCGCGCGCCGGACGTCTCGTCGAGCGCCGGGCCGAGGACGGCGTTGTCGAAGGTGTGCGTCCGGGTCTCGCCCGCGCGGGCCGGGAGTTCCGGCGCCTGGTACAGGTTGGGCGGCGCGTCGGGGGTGCCCGGGGTGGTGTACGAGAGGTCCCAGGTGCCGCGTTCGGGGGTGACGTGGAAGGTGGCGGTGCCGGAGCGGGCGAGCTCGGTTGTGAGGCTGACGGTGGTGCCGTCGGACGGCTGGATCGCGGCGGAGCCGAAGCCGCCGGCGCCCTCGCGGTCGGCCGCGCGGGCCTTCAGGGTGGCGAGGTCGCCGGGGGCGGGCCGGCGGACGAAGCCGGTGAGGGAGCGGCCGGAGGTGAAGCGGTAGCCGAGGGCGTAGTCGGCCTTCTCGCCGATCCAGTAGCCGTCGAAGGTGGCGGTCACGGAGCCGGGTTCGGCGTCGGGGCCGAGGTGGGCCACGCGCAGGCCGGCGGCCGAGGACATGAGGTTCGTGGAGCGGGTGCGGCCCTCGTGGCGGACCTCGACGAAGGACATGGCGTGCCGGGGTTCGGCGCCGGCCTCCGGCGGGCGGGCGTCGACCGGGGACGTGGTGCGGGCGTCGACGGTGACGGTCGTGTCGTGGTCGAGGTCGAGGCGGGGCTGGACCAGCCAGTCGGTGCCGGCGCCCTTCCGGAGGGGGTACACCTCCGAGTCGAGCAGGTAGCGGCCCTTGGGCAGGCGGAGCGTGACGGTGCCGGAGGGGTCGTGGACGTTCTCCTCGACGTCCTGGCCGGGCCCCGAGATGCCCGCCACGTGGGTCGCGTACGCGGACGCCGCGGCACCGTCGCGGTTCACGTGGCGGATGGTCAGGGTGACCGTCTCGTCCTGGGCGGTGGCGGCCAGCGCGAGCGGCGGGACGGTGAAGGCCGTCGCGGTGAGGGCGGTGGCGAGCGCGAGGGCGCGGAAGGCGGGCCGGATCCGGGATCCGGTCGTCGTCGTTTCGTTCATGCAGGGAACTGGCCCCCGGGCGGGTGGAGTTCCGGTGACCTGCGCCACAGCGGAGGCCGGTGCGGGCGGGTGGTGTGGCGCGGGTCACGGGAACCCGGGCGAACCGGCGGCCAGTACCCGGTGTGGAACCAGAGATGAGAGAACGTTTCCGGGCCGGGGACCCCTCGGCGCTCGGCGAGGCGTACGACGCGCACGCACGCGTGCTGTTCCAGTACGCGTACCGCATGTGCGGCGACCGCGCCGCCGCCGAGGACGCCGTGTCCGCGACCTTCCTGGAGGCATGGCGCTGCCGGGGCAAGGTCCACGCGGAGGGCGGGAGCCTGCGGCCGTGGCTGCTCGGGATCGCGACCAACGTGCTGCGCGGGGCCGCGCGGGAGGCGCGGCGGCGTGATGCGGCGCTGGCGCGGATGCCCGACACCGGGGTGCTGCCGGACTTCAGCGACGCGGTGGCCTCGCGGCTCGCCGACGAGGAACGGCTCCGGGCCGCGCGGGTGGCCCTCGGCCGGCTCCGGCGCCGTGAACGGGAGGTCTTCGGACTCGTCGTGTGGGCCGGCCTCGACTACGCGACCGCAGGCGAGGCGCTGGGCATCCCCGTCGGCACCGTGCGGTCCCGGCTCTCCCGGGCCCGGGAGCGGCTGCGGACGCTCGCGGAGGCGGAGCTGCGCTCCGGGCGGCGCGGGCGCGGCCGGCGGGACGGCCGCGGGGCCTCCGGACGTCCGGACCCCGCCCCTGCGGCCGATCCCCTGACGGCCGGTCTTCCGGACGGCCCGGCCGCCGCTCCCCCGGGGCCCGCGCCCGGCGCCCCCGGTCACCCCGCGCACGACCCGTCCCCGGGCCTCCCGCCCGGCCACGCGTCCCGCGCTTCCGTGCCCGCGCGTGCGGGCCGTACCGTCCTCGTCCCCCGAACCTCCCCGGAGAAGCCGGCATGAACGACATCGATCCCCGACCCCGACCCCGCTCCCAGGACCCGCTGCTCACCGAGCTGACCGAGCTGCTGCCCCCGCCCGCCGTACCGGAGTTCGCGCCCGAGCGGGAGCGGGAGCTGCGGCGGACCGTGATGGCGGCGGCGCGGCCCGCGCGGCCGGCGGTGTGGTGGACGCGGAAGGCCGTGCGGTTCGCCGTGCCCGCCGTGGTGTGCGGCATCGCGGCCGGCGCGGTGCTGGTGGCCGCTCCGCCGGAGCCGCGCGAGCCGCGCCCGGCGGTGCGGGCCGAGGGCGCCTCCGCGGTGCTGGCGCGGGCCGCGCTCGCCGCCGCCTCCGCGCCGGCGCCGGACGCGCGGCCGGAGGAGTTCGTGTACGTGGAGAGCCTGGTGTCCCGGGCCGGGCGGCCCGCCTCGGGCGGGGCCGCCGTCGTGGAGCCCGCGCACCGGCGGCAGGTGTGGCTGTCGGCGGACGGCAGCCGGCCCGGGCTCGTACGGGAGGCGGGGTCGGCCGACCAGGAGCTGTCGCCGCGCCTTCCCGTGTACGAGCTGGAGGGTCCCGGCGCCGAGCCGCGGCGGACGCTGCTGGAGCCCTCGGAGCCGTCGGTGACCGCGCCCACGCACGCCTTCGTGGCGGGGCTGCCGACCGACCCCGGCGCCCTGCTGCGGCTGGTGCGGGAGCAGACGCGTACCGGCGGCGGGGACGCGGACCAGCGGGCGTTCGGCGCGATCGGGACGCTGCTGGCCGAGACCTGGGCGCCGCCGGAGGTGACGGCCGCGCTGTACGAGGCGGCGGCGCGGATCCCGGGCGTCGAGGTGGTGCCGTCGGCGCGGGACGCGTCGGGCCGGGAGGGCGTGGCCGTGGCCCGTACCGCCGGCGGGGAGCGGACCGAGTGGGTCTTCGACCGGTCCACCTCGGCCTTCCTCGGCGAGCGGACCGTGGCCGTCGCGGGCTCGGACGCCGGGCCCGCCGGGACGGTGCTGAGCGGGACCGCGGTGCTCACCAAGGCGGCGGTGGCGCGGGCCGGGCAGCTGCCCGGCTGAGCAGGTCCGTGGTGAAGGGGCGCCCCGCGTGGGGCGCCCCTTTGCCGTGTCAGCCGCGGCGGGCGGCGGCCAGGGACTCGTAGAAGCGCAGCAGGCCGAGGTCGTCGACGGAGCCGGCGTTGACGGCCTTCTCCAGGGGGGTGCCCTGGAGGAGCCGCTTGACGGGCACCTCGATGCGCTTGCCGGTGAGGGTGTGCGGGACGCCCGGGACCTCGATGATCTCGTCGGGGACGTGCCGCGGCGAGAGTTCGGTGCGGATCGTGGTCCGGATCCGGGCGATCAGGTCGTCGTCCAGCGTGGCGCCCTCGGCGAGGTGCACGAAGAGCGGCATCCAGTAGCCGCCGTCCGGCTCCTCCAGGCCGATGACGAGCGATTCGCGGATCTCGGGGAGCCGTTCCACGGCCTCGTAGATGTCGGCGCTGCCCATCCGGACGCCCTGGCGGTTCAGGGTGGAGTCGGAGCGGCCGTGGATGACGACCGAGCCGCGGTCGGTGATCGTGATCCAGTCGCCGTGCCGCCACACGCCGGGGAACATCTCGAAGTAGCTGTCGCGGTAGCGGCTGCCGTCGGGGTCGTTCCAGAAGTGGATCGGCATGGACGGCATGGGGTTGGTGACGACGAGTTCGCCGACCTCGCCGGTGACGGGCTTGCCGGACGGGTCCCACGCCTGGAGGTCGGTGCCGAGGCCGGCGGCCTGGAGCTCGCCGATGTGCACCGGGAGGGTGGGGACCGCTCCGGCAAAGCAGGAGCAGACGTCGGTGCCGCCGCTGACGCTGGCGATCCACAGGTCCTCGCGGACCTCGTCGTGGAGCCAGCGGAAGCCGTCGGGCGGCAGCGGGGAGCCGGTGGTGGCGACGCACTTCACGGCGGACAGGTCGAAGTCGCGGCCGGGGTGGACGCCGGCCTTCGCGCAGGCCATCACGTAGGCGGCGGAGGTGCCGTACAGGGTGGCGCCGGTGCGTTCGGCGACGCGCCACTGGGCGCCGGTGTCCGGGTAGCCGGGGCTGCCGTCGTACAGGACGACGGTGGTGCCGGTGAGGAGGCCGGAGACGAGGAAGTTCCACATCATCCAGCCGGTGGAGGTGTACCAGAAGAAGACGTCGTCGGGGCCGAGGTCGCAGTGCAGGCCGAGCTGCTTGAGGTGCTCGACCAGGATGCCGCCCTGGGACTGGACGATCGCCTTCGGCAGGCCGGTGGTGCCGGAGGAGTACAGGACCCACAGGGGGTGGTCGAACGGCACCTGCTCGAAGACCGGTTCCACGTCGGCGGCGACCAGGCCGGCCCAGTCGAGGGCGCCCTCGGGGGCGGGGGTGCCGAGCAGCGGGATGTGGACGACCGCGCGGAGCGTGGGGAGTTCGGCGCGCAGCTCGGCGACGGTGTCGCGGCGGTCGTGCTCCTTGCCGCCGTAGCGGTAGCCGTCGACGGTGAAGAGGACGACCGGCTCGACCTGCTGGAAGCGGTCGAGGACGGAGCGGGCGCCGAAGTCCGGGGCGCAGGAGGTCCAGACGCCGCCGACGGCGGCGGTGGCCAGCAGGGCGACGACGGCCTGCGGGACGTTCGGGAGGTAGCCGCTGACGCGGTCGCCGGGGCGGACACCGAGGGCGCGGAGCTCGGCGGCGAGCGAGCCGACCTGGCGGCGGAGTTCGGCCCAGGTGATCGGGGCCGGCTCGTGGGTCTCGTCGACGTGGAGGAGGGCCGTGGCGCCGGGGCGGTCGGCGGCGGCGCGCAGGGCGTGCTCGGCGTAGTTGAGGGTGGCCCCGGGGAACCATTCGGCGCCCGGCATGGAGCGGTCGCCGAGCACGCGCGCGTAGGGGGTGGCGAAACGGACGTCGAACCACTCGGCGACGGCCTGCCAGAAGGTCTCCAGCTCCTCGACGGACCAGCGGTGCAGCGCCGGGTATCCGCCGTCGGCGGGGGCGCCGTGGCGCTCGGCGGCCCACGCCTGGAAGCGGGTGACGGCGGCGTGGGCGATGCGCTCCTCGTCCGGCTGCCAGAGCGGCTCGGTCGGCTCGGTCGGCGCAGTTGTCATCGGGTGGCTCCCTGGCTGTACGCGGGTCGGCGTGTGTCGCGCGCACGTGCGGGGGTGTGCGCGTGACGCGGCTGACAGGACGATGCCATGGGAGCGGCGTTCGCACCAGGGCCGCCCGCCGGTGGTCGGCCGGTTGAACATGTGCTCCCACCACGGGTGAACGGCAGTTGAACGCGGCTCGAGACGCCGCTCGTGGGTGGCAGGGTGAGCCGCATGGACGGTCGTGGACGGGTGCGTTCGGTGAGGGTGTTCGGTTCGGTGCAGGGGCTCAGGACGGTACGGGCGGCGTGGCGGCAGCGGCGGGCGGACGCCGCGGCGCTGCCGCCCCGGGGGGCGGAGCGGGCCCGGGTGCCGGGTCCCGCGGAGGGGGCGGAGCCGCTGCCGGGCGGGGGGCTCGTCCGGTTCGCGCGGTCGTCGCTGCGGGTGTGCGTGTCGGTGGGCGGCACGGTGTTCTGGGGGTGGGACGGGGCCGGTCCGGAGCCGTCGTACGCGCTGGCGGGCGCGGCGCCCGAGCCGGACCCGCGGGCGGTGCTGGAGCCGGACACGGACGGCGGCTGGCGGATCGTGTCGGAGCGGGTGACGGTGGCGGTGTCGCGGCACGGGGCGGTGGAGATCCGCACGCCGGGCGGTGTGATGCTGCGGCGCGACCTGCCGCCGCGCTGGTGGGAGCCGGTGGGCGGGGGTCCGGCGCGGTGGGCGCAGCGGGCGGAGGTGCCGGCGGACGCGCGGTTCTTCGGTCTGGGCGGGCGGGCGTCGGGGCCGCGGCTGCGGAACGGCACGTACCGGCTGTGGAACACGGACCCGAAGGGGCGGTTCGGGCCGGAGGACGATCCGCTGTACCTGACGATGCCGGTGCAGTTCGTGGTCGCGGACGCGGGGACGCACCTGGCGTTCCACGACAACTCCTGGGACGGGCGGGTGACCCTCGCGGAGGGCGAGGAGGGGGCCGGGTCGGGGCACGACCGGCCCGGGACCAGCGAGGTGCGGATGGAGGGCGGGCCGCTGCGCTGCTGGGTGGTCGTCGGGACCCCCGCGCGCGTGCTGCACCACTGGGCCGCGCTGACGGGGGCGCCGGCGCTGCCGCCCGCGTGGGCGCTGGGGCCGCAGCACGCGCGCTGGGGGTTCGGGAGCGCGGCGGAGGTGCGGCGGGTGGTGGCCGGGTACCGCGAGCGGGGGCTGCCGCTGTCGGCGGTGCACCTGGACATCGACCACCTCGACGGACACCGGGTGTTCACGGTGGACCGGGAGCGGTTCCCCGATCTGCCGGGGCTGGCGGAGGAGCTGCGCGGGCAGGGCGTGCGGCTGGTGTCGATCGTGGACCCGGCGGTCGCGGCCGAGCCGGGGAGCGTGCTGTACGAGGAGGGGCGGGCGGCCGGGGCGTTCGTACGGGACGCGCGGGGCGAGGAGGTGCGGGGGCTGGTGTGGCCCGGGGAGTGCGCCTTCCCCGACTTCACGGACCCGGCGGTGCGGGAGTGGTGGGGCGGGCTGTACGAGGAGCGGCTGCGGCAGGGCTTCGCCGGGGTGTGGCACGACATGAACGAGCCGGTGTCGTTCGCGGCGTTCGGCGACCCGACGCTCCCGCGGTCGGCCCGGCACCACCTGGACGGGCGGGGCGGCGACCACCGGGAGGCGCACAACGTGTACGGGCTCCTCATGGCCCGCGCCGGGTACGAGGGGCTGAGGCGGCTGCGGCCCGGGGAGCGCCCGTTCCTGTTCTCGCGCTCGGGCTGGGCGGGGATGCAGCGGTACGGGGGCACCTGGTCCGGCGACGTGACGACCGGCTGGCCGGGGCTGCGGGCCTCGCTCGCGCTGGTCCTGGGCCTGGGGCTGTGCGGGGTGCCGTACTCGGGGCCGGACGTGGGCGGTTTCGACGGCAGCCCGACGCCGGAGCTGTACCTGCGCTGGTTCCAGCTGGGTGCCTGGCTGCCGCTGTTCCGGACGCACGCGGCGCTGGACGCGGGACGGCGCGAGCCGTGGGAGTTCGGGCCGGAGGTGCTGGAGCACGCGCGCGTGGCGCTGGCCGAACGGGAGCGGCTGCACCCGTACTTCGTGACCCTGGCGCGGCTCGCGCGGCTGACCGGGGCGCCGTACGCGCGGCCCGTCTGGTGGGCGACGCCGGAGGACCGGGCGCTGCGGGAGTGCGACGACGCCTTCCTGCTGGGCGACGCGCTGCTGGTGGCGCCGGTGCTGCACCGGGGGCAGGACCGGCGGGCGGTGCGGCTGCCGCGCGGCCGGTGGTACGACACGGCGACCGGCGCGGCGTACGAGGGCCCCGGTCAGGTGCTGCTGGACGCGCCCCTCGCGCGCGTGCCGGTGCTGGCCCGGGCGGGCGCGGTGCTGCCGGTGCGCGGCAGGGACGGGGGCCTGGAGCTGGAGGTGTGGGCGCCGGCGGCGGGCCGGACGGGCGGGGGGCTCGTGGTGCGGGACACCGGCGACGGCTGGGAGCCGGCGGAGATCGAGCGCTACCAGTCGCGGCTCGTGGACGGCCGGGTGGTGGTGGAGCGGGTGACGGAGGAGGGGCCGGTGGAGCCGGGGCTGCCGGTGCGGGTGCGGGGGGTGTGAGAGGGCGGGCGTGAGGGGCGGAAGTGACGACGGAGGCGTTGTCGGACCCCTCGCCTAGCATCCGGGGCATGGATCTGGAAAGCCTGCGGGGTGAGGACGTCCGGCTGCCCGCCGGGCGTGTGGTGACGGTCGAAGGGGACGGCGGGGCGCCGTCGTTGTGGCTGAGCGACGGGCCCGCGCCGTTCGGGGTGTGGGGGCGGATACGGGCCGCGCACCCGCGGACGGGGCTGTGGCCGCTGCTGCTCGAACCGCTGGGCGACGGGGCGGACTTCCGGCCGTGGGGGTCGGGGGAGCTGTTCGCCGGGACGTCCCGGCCCGCCGACCACGAGCCGGCGGCGGTCCTGGCCCGCTGGTGGGACGACTGCGTCTCGGACGACGATGACGACGGCGGTGACGACGTCGGCGTCACCGCCCCGTACGGCCTGGTCTGGCCGGGTCTGGCGCCGGGGCGGACGCCCGCGGAGGACCCCGACGGGCTCGCGGCGGAGCACGCGGACGTGTTCCTGTCCTTCGGCGGGGAGGCGCGCCTGGGGCTGGTCGAGGCCGCGTCGGGGGCGGAGGCGCTCGCCGCCGCGGGCTGGTCGGGGCCGGTCAACCACGCGGAGACGGCGGAGATCGCCGCGGTCGTCGCCGACTGGGAGCGGCGCTTCGGGGCGCGGGTGTTCGCGGTCGGGTTCGCCACCCTGCGGCTGTCCGTCGCCGCTCCCCCGGCCACCCTGGAGGAGGCGCTGCCGATCGCCGCCGAGCACTTCGCCTTCTGCCCGGACAACGTGTGGCAGGGGTCGGTGCAGGACCTCGCGGCGTACGCGGAGCACCTGGTGGGGGCGGACGTGTGGACCTTCTGGTGGGACTGAGCGTCAGCCGTACGCGCCCGCGAACCACTTCCGCACGGCCTCGGTGTGGAGGGGGAAGACCAGGGTGCGCGGTTCCGGGACGACGAGCCGGGCGGAGGTCTCCGGGGTCGGGGTGAAGGCGGGGAGGGCGTCGGCGGCGACGGGCGGGAGGAGCCCGAAGACCAGCAGGTGGTCGGCGGAGCCGAGGACGTCGGCGAGCCGGACGGCGTCCGGGTCGGCCGTCACGCCGGTCTCCTCGCGCAGTTCGCGGACGACGGCGGTGCGCCAGTCCTCGCCGTGGTCGACGAAGCCGCCGGGGAGGGCGGTGCCGCCGTGGCCGGGGTGGATGGCACGGGTGACGGCGAGCAGGCCGGTGCCCTCGGGGCCCGTGACGGGGAGCAGGGCGACGGCCACCGGGAGGGGGTTGCGGTAGGCGGTGGTGGCGCACGCGGGGCAGGTGCGGGGCCAGCCGGTGGTGCCGGACGGGTAGCGGGCGCCGCAGGCCGAGCAGTGGGAGTGCGGGACGGGTTCGGTGTCGGTCACGGGGGGACCGTACGCGAGGGGCTTTCCCGGCGGGGGCGGAACTGGTAGACCCGGTGCGCATGACTGGACTCGCCTCTGTCTTCCGTGCCCTCGCCGTGACGGGTGCCGCCGCGCTGCTCGCGGTCGCCGGTTCCGCCGTCCCGCCCGCCGTCTCCCCCGCCGTCGCCGTGCCGGAGCCGAAGGCTCCCCGGGAGTTCGTGGCGCTGGACGCGGTGGACCGGACGATCCTCCAGGAGATGCGGTACACCACCGCCCACAACTTCGTGGGCGAGCCGGTCGACGGCTACCGGCAGCCGCTGTGCCTGCTGACCCGGCCGGCGGCGGAGGCGCTGCGCCGGGCGCAGACGCGGCTGCTGGCGCGGGGCTACTCGCTGAAGGTGTACGACTGCTACCGGCCGCAGCGGGCGGTGGACCACTTCGTGCGCTGGGCGGAGGACCTGGCGGACGAGCGGATGAAGGCGGAGTTCTATCCGCGGGTGGCGAAGGAGCGGCTGTTCGCGGACGGGTACATCGCGGAGAAGTCCGGGCACAGCCGGGGTTCGACGGTGGACCTGACGGTCGTGCGGCTGCCGGCGGCGCCCACGCGCCCGTACGTGCCGGGCGAGGAGCTGACGTCGTGCACCGCGCCGTACGGGGAGCGGTTCCCGGACAGCTCGGTCGACATGGGGACCGGGTACGACTGCTTCGACACGCTGTCGCACACCGAGGACCCGCGGATCACGGGGGCGCAGCGGGCGAACCGGCAGCTGCTGAAGGGGGTGCTGGAGGCGGAGGGGTTCGTGAACCTTCCGGAGGAGTGGTGGCACTTCACGTTCCGTCCGGAGCCGTTCCCCTCGACGTTCTTCGACTTCCCGGTGGCACGCCGGTCGGTGGCCGGGCACTGACGCCGTGCCCGTCCCGGGGAACCGCCGAGGGCGGGCGCGGGGGTGCCGGGGCCGGTACGCGTGCGCGTGGCGGCCCCGGCGCCTCCGGCTCAGGTCGCGACGGGGGCGGGGTTCCGGTCGGCGAGGACGAGGGCGTGCTCGACGACGGCGACGAGGACGTTCTTGACCGACTCGCGGTCGCGGGCGTCGCACATCACCAGTTCGACCTCGGGGTCGAGGTCGAGCGCCGCCCGGACGGTCTCCGTGGGGTAGCGGCGGGCGCCCTCGAAGCAGTTGACGGCCACCGTGAAGGGGATGCCGCGCCGCTCGAAGTAGTCGATGGCGGCGAAGCTGTCCTCCAGGCGGCGGGTGTCGGCGAGCACGACGGCGCCGAGCGCGCCCTGGGCCAGCTCGTCCCACAGGAACCAGAAGCGGTCCTGTCCGGGGGTGCCGAACAGGTACAGGACCAGGTCCTCGCGGAGCGTGATCCGGCCGAAGTCCATGGCGACCGTGGTGGTCGTCTTGGACTCGACGCCGTGCAGGTCGTCGACAGGCCGGCCGGCCTCGGTCAGGACCTCCTCGGTCCGCAGCGGCCGGATCTCGCTGACGGCGCCGACCAGGGTCGTCTTGCCGACCCCGAAGCCTCCCGCGACCAGGATCTTCAGGGTCACCGGCTCGACGGCGGGCTTCCTGCGGCTAGAGCGCCCGAAGGCCATTGATCACCTCGCGGAGGATGCTCACGTCCGGCAGCTGGGCCGGCGGAACGGGGCGGGTCACGTGGACGAGTTCCTCGTCGACGAGGTCGCCGACCAGGACCCGGACCACCCCGACGGGGAGGTCGAGTCCGGCGGCGAGCTCGGCGATCGACTGGGGCTGTTCGGAGCAGCGCTCGACGATCTCCACGTGTTCCGGGGAGAGCGACTGGTCGCGGCCGGGGTCGTCGGCGGCGGGTTCGGGGACCACCACGGCGATGAGGTCGAGCCGGTGGCGGCCGGCGGCGCTCGTCCGGCCGCGGGTCATCGCGTACGGACGGACGACCGGTCCCGCCTCGTCGTCGTACCAGTGGTGGGGTGCGGCCGTCGGCCGGCCGCGCTCGGCTGCGTCGCTCATGCGGGGCGGCTCACCCTCCCGTGGACAGACCGGTCCGGGGGGCCGTGCCGAGGTGGGTGCCGACCCGCTTGACCATGAGGGTCATCTCGTAGGCGACCTGGCCGACGTCGGAGTCCGCGTCGGCGAGGACGGCCAGGCAGCTGCCGTCGCCGGCGGCGGTCACGAAGAGGAAGGCGTCCTCCAGTTCGACCACGGTCTGCCGGACGCGGCCCGCCTCGAAGTGGCGGCCGACGCCCTTGGCGAGGCTGTGGAAGCCGGAGGCCACGGCGGCCAGGTGCTCGCCGTCCTCGCGGCTGAGGTCCTTCGACGCGCCGGTGGGCAGGCCGTCGCTGGACAGCACCAGGGCCTTGCGGATGGCGGCGACGCGCTGGACCAGCTCGTCGAGGAGCCAGTTCAGCTCGCCGTTGCCCTGGACGGAGCTGCTGGTGCTTGCTGCGGCGTTCGGTGCGGTCATCGACCGTCCCCCTCGGGTGTCGTTCCGTGTGCTGTGGTGTCGTCCTGGGCGGTGCCGTCCCGGCGGCCGCGCTGCCAGCCGCGCTGCATGGCGGCCATGCGGGCCCGCACCTCCTCGGCGTCCCGCTCGAAGGCGTCGTCGGCGGCGGGCCGCTCGGCGGGGCGGTCTCCGGCGCGGTCACCGGCCGGGGCGTCGGCCGGCTGCCCGGTCTCGCGGAGCTGCGGGACGAGGCTGGCCTGCCGGACCCGGCGCGGCAGCCCGTCGAGCGTGGGGGCCGGGGCGGGCCCGCCCGCCGGCGGTGCGCCCGGGGCCGGCGCCGGGCGGGTCTCGGTGCCCTCCGGGCGCACGGGGACGAGGGTGGGTCCGGTCGGGCGGGGCGCCGTGCGGCGGTCCGGTCCGGGGGCGGGGTGGGCACGGCCGGGCTCGTCGAGCCGGCGTCCGCGGTCGACGACCAGGGTCGGCTGGTGGCGGCGCGGCAGCGGCAGCGGGTCCCGCGTGCCGTCCTCGCCCGCCGGGTCGTCGCCGGCCCGGCAGTCCTCGGCCTGGTCGGGGGCCTGCTGGTGCTGCTCGCCGGCGGGGACGAGGCCGGTGCGGCGGCGCTGCGGGCGGAAGAGCCCGCCGCGCTCGCTGTCCTCGTCGAGGAGGTCGGCGGAGCGGTCGAGGAGGGTCTCGACGTCCTCGGGGTCGAACGGCGGCTCCAGTTCGACCGGTCCGTCCAGCGGGCGGCCCTGCGGTGCGGCGGGGCCGCCGTCCGGGCCCGTCTCGTCCGCCAGGTCGGGCACGCGCGCGAGTGCCGGGCGGCGCCGTGGGAGCGGGGCGTCGCCGAGCACGCCGGCCACCGCCCCGGAGGTCGTACGGGATCCGCCGGAGGCGTGGTGCGGGTCGCCGCCGGCGGTGCGCGGGTCGGCGGAGGCGCGGTCCAGGCGGAAGCCCGCGCCCTGCGTCTCGGGGGCGTCGGTGAGCAGCGCGGCCGGGATGAAGACGACGGCGGTGGTGCCGCCGTACGGGGAGGTCTGGAGCGAGACGCGGACGTTCTGGCGCTGGGCGAGCCGGCTGACCACGAAGAGGCCGAGGCGGTCGGTGTCGGAGAGCTCGAACTCGGGGGTCTCGGCGAGCCGCAGGTTGGCGTCGAGCAGGACGTCGGGGCTCATGCCGAGGCCGCGGTCGTGGATCTCCAGGGTGAAGCCGTTGGCGACCCGCTCGCCGAGGACCTGGACGGCGGTGTGCGGGGGCGAGAACACGGTGGCGTTCTCGAGGAGTTCGGCGATGAGGTGGGTGAGGTCGGCGACGGCGGGGCCGGCGACGCCGAGCCGGGGCAGCCGGCGGACCTCGACGCGCTCGTAGTCCTCGACCTCGGCGACGGCGGCCCGGACCACGTCCATGAGCTGCACGGGCTTGCGCCACTGGCGGGACGGGGCGGCGCCGGAGAGGATCACCAGGCCCTCGGCGTGGCGGCGCATGCGGGTGGTGAGGTGGTCGAGGCGGAAGAGGTCCGCGAGTTCGTCGGTGTCCTCGGTGCGCCGCTCCATGGTGTCGAGCAGGGTGAGCTGGCGGTGGAGCAGGACCTGGTTGCGGCGGGCGAGGTTGACGAAGACCTCGGAGACGCCGCGGCGCAGCTCGGCCTGCTTGACGGCGGCCTCGACGGCGGCGCGCTGGAGGGTGTTGAGGGCCTGGCCGACCTGGCCGACCTCGTCCTCGCCGTACTTCAGGTGCGGGACCTCGGTCTCGACGTCGACGTGCTCGCCGGCGGCGAGGCGGCGCATGACGCTGGGCAGGCGGACGCCGGAGACCTCCTGGGACTCCTTCTGGAGGCGGCGCAGGTCGCGGACGAGGGACCGGCCGACGCGGACCGAGATGCCGACGGAGGCGAGCAGCGCGAGGAAGCCGAGGACGCCGGCGACGCCCGCCTTGAGCAGGACGCTGTACGCGGCGGGCTGGACGCGGTCCTGGTAGCGGTCGCCGGCGGCGGTGTTCTCGCGGGCCAGCTCGTCGAGGACGGGGCTGGCCTCGTCCTGCCAGTGGGCCGGGGTCGCGGAGCGGGGGCGCTCGGTCGGGCCCTCGGTGACGAACGCCTCCTCGGCGGCGCGCAGGGCCGCGGTCTCGGGGCTGCGCCAGTACTGCTCGAAGCGCTGCCGTTCGGCGGCGGGGAGGAGTTCGAGGTTGACCTCGTACGTCTGCTTGCGGACGGCGACGAGGTCGGAGACGGCGCGGACCTCCTGGGCGGTGACGCGGTCGGCGACGAGCGCGGAGAGGACCAGGGCGTCCTCGCGGGAGAGGAGTTCGCGGGCGCGGGTGATGCCGACGAGGGCGCGGCCCTGCTTGTCCATCTCGACGTTCTCCAGCGCGTGAAGGGTGACGAGGAAGCTGTAGCAGGGGTCGACGAGGCGGTTGTAGAACTCCAGCGCCTGGAGGCGGCCGATGCTGCGCTTCTCGATCGAGCGGCGCAGGGAGGTGATCTCCTCGAAGGCGGCGAGGAGCGAGTTGAGCTTCTGGGTGGTGACCGGGCGCATCTCCTCGCGGACGCCGGGGTCCTCGGCGTTGGCGCGGATGCGGTCCATCTGCCGGTCGGTGGCGAGGCGGGCCTCGCGGAGCTGGGCGAGCGCCTCGGAGCCGCGGGGGTCGGCGAGGTAGACGAGGGACTGGCGGCGTTCGAGCTGGAGGACGCGGGCGGTGTCCTCGATGGGGTAGCCGACCTTGTCGACGATGTAGCCGACGTCGAGGAGCTGGTCCGCCTCGCGTCCGGTGAGGACGGTGGCGAAGCCCCAGAGGCCGGTGAGGGAGACGAGCGGTACGAGGAGCAGCGCCACGATCTTCCGGCGGATGGACTTCCCGCGAAAGCGCATGGCCTCCCCCAGTACGGTCTCCGCGGCACGGAGGTCCCTCGAACGGCGTCGCCGCGTCAACACGGCGCGTCAACCTTCGGTTTCAACAAACGGCGGCGCGAGCCTACTACTGCATCGCGACCATCTCGAAGGTGTGTCTGGGCGATTTTCAGCCTGTCGAGTGAGCGTTGATCATGAGATGTCCTGGTATTCCAGAAGTTCGCATCGGCCACTGTGGCGCAGGACACGCAAGGGTGCGCGATTTCCCGTCGGGTTTCCGTCGTGGGCGCAATGGCTGGAATCGTTCGTTCCGGTCGCGTTGTGCGGTGCGGTGCGGTGCGGTGCGGTGGGGAAACCTTTTCCCTGTCCAGAGCGTCATGAAGTACGGGGAATCGCTCGGTCCGGACACGGGCCGGGCACGGACCGTGTCCGGACCGAGCGCGGCCCGGCCGGCCGCGCCGCGCGCCGTGTGGAATCACCGGAACCGGGCAGCCATCCCTGGGAACGTCGTGCGGTTGGGGAGTGACAGGACATGGATGACGAGACGCGGACCGCGCGTCCGTTGTGGGTGGAGGACACGCGGGGACTGCGGAGGATGCCGGACCCGGTGCGGAACGCGGCGGTGCGGGCGGTGATGTTCACCTCGGTGACGATCATCCTCGCCGTCGTCGCCTTCCTCACCTCGGTCACCGGCTCGTGGCTGGCCGTGCCGATGACGATCGCGGCGGTCGCCGCGACGGTCGTGGCCACCTGGAGCGTGCTGGACATCTGGATCACCCGCCAGGTGTGGCGGCAGCGCAACGGCGTGGTCTCCGAGCCGAGCAGCAGCGCCTACGGGGCGCGCCGGGAGCGGGTCGCGGAGGAGCGGGTCGCCTGACGGCGCGCCTCCGACGACCGGGAGAACCCGGACTGGCGGAAGGCCCGGGCCCTTGCGGGGTCCGGGCCTTCGTCGTGTCTACGGCGCGGGTGCCGGGGGCGCCGTGTCCACGGTGCGGGTGGCGGGGTCGCCGTGGCTACGGCGCGGGTGCCAGGCTCGGCTCCTCGTCCTGGTGGCGGCGGAACATGCGGGTCGCCGTGATCTCGCCGTGGATCGTCTCGCCCTCCCCCGACGGCTGCGGCAGCCCCGGCCGCAGGTGCTCCTCGACGCTGATGTACTTCAGGCCGGCCCGCAGGTCGGCGTCGTTGCGCAGCCGGATCACCAGCGGGAACTCGGCGAGCGCCGTGGTGTCGAACAGGCCCGTGGTGTACAGCAGCTGGACGCCGAGCGCGTCCGACACCGCCCGCTGGAGCTCCAGCAGGTACGTGGCGTTGGCCCGGCCGATCGGGTTGTCGAGGAACAGCGTGCCGGCGTGCCGGTGCTTGTCCCGGCCCCGGTCGTTGGAGCGCAGCGCCGCCATCGTGCAGTACAGCGCGATCGCCGCGGTGAGCAGCTGGCCGCCGGAGAACACGTCGCCCATCTGCCCGACCGGCACCCGCTCGGCGCGCAGCACCGCGTCCGGCTTCAGGATCTCGACCGCGACGCCCTTGGGTTCGAGCGCCGCCTGCACCCCGCGCAGCAGCAGCGACATGCCGTCGCGGCGCAGGTCGGAGTTCTTCTTCACGGCGGCGCGGGTCGCCTCGTCGACCACCTCGCCGAGCCGCTCGGTGAGGGTCGCCTGGTCCGGCTCCTCGAAGCGGATCCGCAGGAACTCCTGGCCGGACCACTCGCCCAGGCCGTCCGGGAGGCGGGAGAGCCGCTGGGCGGAGCGGAGGGTGGCGAGGGAGCTCTCCACCAGGCCGCGCAGCCGGTCCACGATCGAGTCGCGGTTGCGCTCCAGCTGGGCCAGCTCGTCGGTGAGGACCCGCAGGCGGGGCGCGAACGCCTCCGCCCACTTCGCCGCGTGCTCGGGCAGCGCGGAGGCGGGCAGTTCGCGGATCTGGAGCCGGGCCGGGGTGCGGACCTGCTCGTAGCGGGTCGCGTTGGCGTGCCGGACGAGGATGTCGCTCGCCTCGCGCACCGACGCGTCGGCGGCGGACAGTTCGGCGGTGCAGGCGCGCAGCGCCCGGCGGGCCTCGCCGGCCGTCGTCCTGGCCTCCACCAGGGTGCCCGGGTACGGCTCCTGCTCCTCCTGCTCCTCCTCCGCGTGGTCGCGCAGCAGGTCGCGGAGGAGCGCGGCGGTCTCGTCGAAGCCGCCGGCCGCGTCCTCGGCGGCGCGGTGGTCGCGCAGCAGCCCGGCGTGGGCGGCGCGGGCCGCCTCCAGGGCGTCGCTGCGGGCGGCGAGTTCGGCGGTCGCGGTACGCAGCAGGGCCTGCGCCTGGTCGGCGTCGGCCGGGACCAGCTCCTCCGGCAGCTCGGTGTGGGCCTCGCCGTCCTCGGGGGCCAGCCGCTCGGACTCGCCGCGGAGCCGGCCGAGCTTCTCGCTCGCCTCGGAGGCGCGGGTCTCCAGCATCTGCACCAGGGACTCGGCGCGGGCGGCGGCGGCCTGCCGGGACGGGCCGTCGGCGCCGTCGGTGGACTCCAGGAGCTGTTCGGCGCGGGTGCGGACCTTGTTGGTCAGCCGGTCCAGCTCGGCGAGGGCCGCGGACTCGTCGCTCTCGGCGCGGGCCTGCTCGGCGCGCAGGTCCGCGCCGACGCCGACCTTCTCGTACACCTGGGAGGCGGCCCGGTACGCCTCGCGGAGGGTGGGCAGCGCGGCGCGGGGCGCGTCGGGGTCCTGCTCCGGCAGCTGTTCGGGGGCGCCGGCGATCTCGGCGCGCTCGGCGCGCAGCGCGCGGGCGGTGCGGTGGGCGTCGTCGGCGGCGCGCTGGGCGGCCCGGCGGTCCTCGTCGGCGGCACGCGCGCGTTCCAGGCAGGTCTGGGCGCGGGCCTCGGCCTCGGCGGCGTCGTCGGCGAGTTCGCGGAGCTTCGCCTGCCAGGCGGAGCGCTCGCGGAGCCGGAAGGCGAGACCGGCGAGGGCGTCGGCGACCCGGCGGGCGCGCTGGGCGGCCTCCTGGCGCTCGTCGCGGACCGCCAGGGCCTCGGCGGCGGCCTCCTCGGCCTCGGCGCGCGCGGCGCGGGCCTCGTCGAGGGCGCGGGCGGCGGTCTCGGCGGTCTCGCGGGCGGTGGCGGCGACGGCGGCGAGCTCGGCGAGCATGCCGGGCGGGCAGTCGGCGCGCCAGGCGCCGATCCGGGCGGCGAGGGCGCGGTCGCCGGCGAGCCGGGCGGCGAGGGCGCGGATCTCCTCGTCGCGGGCGGCGGCCCGGGCGCGCAGCGCCTGCCGCTCCTCGTCGGCGGCGTGCTCGTCGTGCATGGCCGGGTTCGGCGGCACGAGGAAGACGCCGGTGTCGCCGCCGTCCTGCGGCGGTACGGGGGCGAGGAGGGCGGCGGCGGTGCCGACGGCGACGGCGGAGCGGGGCAGCAGGGCGGCGGAGGCCAGGGCCTCGCGGGCGCGCCCGTACGAGACGGGGTCGGTGATGACGACGCCGTCGACGAGTTCGGGGCGGGCGGCGAGCACGCGCGCGTGGTCGGCGGGGTCGACGGACTGGGCGAGGTAGCGCCAGCCGGGGAGGGCGGGGATGCCGTGCTCGCCGAGGAACTCGACGGTGGCGAGGACGTCCGGGCCGGGCGGCAGCAGGCCGCCGTCGCCGAGGGCGCCGAGGATGCGGGAGTCGTCGGCGGCGGCGGTGCGCAGGTCGAAGAGCTGGCGTTCGGCGGCGGAGACGGCGCCGTCGAGGAGGCGGCGCAGTTCCTCGGCGTAGCGGTCGAAGTCGGTGACGGAGAGCGGTGCCTGGGCATCGGACTCCCCGTCGGTCCGGTCGGGCGTGGCGGCGGTGTCGGGGGTGTCGTCGCCGGTGCCGGCGGCGCGCTGGCCGGGCAGCGGGGATCCGGCGCCGGGCAGGCCGAGGAGTTCGGCGAGGCGTTCCTCGGCGGCCAGGGCCTCGGCGGCGCGGCGCTCGGCGTCGTAGGCGTTGCCGGCGGCCTCGGCGGCGTCGGCGGCGCGGGCGGCGGCGAGTTCGGCGCGGGACTCGGCGGCGGCGGCCTCGCGGGCGCGGTCGCTCGCGGTGCGGGCGAGTTCGCGGGCGGCGTCCCAGGCGGCGACGGTCGTCTTCTCGGCGTCGGCGGCGGCGAGGGCGGCGCGGGCCGGGTCGGCGTCGGGGGCGGAGTCGTCAAGCCAGCCGGCCCGGACGGCCTCGGCGGTCTCCTGCTCGACCTCGGCGAGGCGCTGGCGCAGGTGCCCGGCCTCGCTGCGGGCCCGCTGGGCCTCGGTGGCGGCGGCGGTGGCGTCCCGGTGGGCGGTCTCGCTCGCCTCCTGGAGGGCGGTGGACCGTTCCTCCTCCTCGGCGGCGTGCCGCTCGCCCTCCTCGGCGGCGGCGGCGAGGGCCCGGACGAGGTCGGCGGCGGCCTTGGCGCGGGCGGCGAGGGCCGGGGCGGCGTCGCGCTCGGCCTCGCGGATGGCGGCGGCCACGCGCGCGGAGCGGTCGCTCGCGGCGCGGTGGCGGAGCACCGACTCGGCGGCCTGCCAGGCGGAGTGCAGGGTGCGGGCCTCGATGAGTTCGCGGCGCTGCGCGGCGGCGCCCTTCTCGGCGGCGGCGAGCGCCAGGGAGGCGTGCCGGTAGGCGAGTTCGGCGGCGATGAGGGCGCTGCGCTCGCGGGCCGTCTCGGCCTCGGACACGGCGTGGCCGGCGGCGGTGACCTGCTGGGCCAGTTCGGCGGCGCGGGCCCGCTCGGCGGCGGCGCGGCCGGAGAGCCGGCGGGCGAGGGTGCGGGTGCGGCGCTCGGCGGCGGCGTGCACCTCGCGCGCGTGGGCGCGGGTTCCGGCGGCGTCCACGATGCGGCCCAGGAGGTCGACGGAGCCGGCGGTGAAGTCGCGTTCTGCGGTGAGTTCGGCGCGGCGGCCGAGCTTGTTGCCGAAGCCGCCGACGAGGTCGGCGAGGCCGTCGGTGTCGCGGGTGTCGGTGACCGCGCGGAGGAGGAGGTCGGTGAAGTCGGAGTCCTTCTTGACCGCGAAGAGGCCGGCGGCCTCGCCCTCATCGGCGTTCATCTCGCGCTGGTAACGGAAGAGTTCGGGGTCGAGGCCGAGCTCGCCCAGGTGCTCGTTCCAGCGGTCGTGGATCTCCTCCCACACCACGTCGAGGTGCGGGTACGCCTTCCCGGCGTCGGTGAGGGCGTCGCGGAAGCCCTTCATGGTGCGGCGGCGGCCGGTGGCGCCGGAGGCGCCCTCGGCGGCGGGGCGGACGGAGGTCGCCTCGGCGACCGGGAGGCTGTCCAGGCTGAGGCCGGGGCCGGGGCGGAAGGAGTACCACGCCTCGGCGAACTTCCGCGGGTCGTTGGAGACCTGCCGGCCGCGCCACTCGCTGACCTTGCCGACGACGACGAGTTCGCCGGTGAGGGTGTGCTGCCACTCCAGGGCGACGTGGCCGCAGTCGTCGGCGAGCAGGAACTTGCGGAGCACGCCGGAGCTGGCGCCGCCGAGGGTGTTGCGGTGGCCCGGGAGCATCACCGAGAAGATGAGCTTGAGGAGGACGGACTTGCCGCCGCCGTTCTCCAAGAAGAGCACGCCCGCGGGTGCGGGGCGGCGCGGCGGGCCGACGGGCTCCTCCTCGAAGAACTCCGCCTGGGTGGGGGCGGGGTTCGGCACGGGGGCGCCGACGCCGCGCAGGTCCAGGACGGTGTCGGCGTAGCGGGCGCCGGCGGGGCCGATGGAGTAGAGGCGGACCCGGGACAGCTCGTACATGGCGAGGGACTCTCGTGCTCTCGTGCTCGGGAAGTTCGGTGGGGCGGGATCGCGGCGGCCCGGGGGACGCGGGAGGTCGTGGGGTTACGCGTGGAAGGGCAGGCCGGCGTCGGCGGCGAGGTGCAGGTCGTCGCCCTCGGGCGGCGGGACGAGGGTGGCGGTGCCGTCGCTGACGGGGACGATGCCGAGGTCGAGGAGTTCGGCCAGGGCGGCGGAGCCGGCCATGTCGCGGACCTGGAGCTGGTAGCGGGCGGTGGTGCGGTACGAGCCGCCGTTCTCGTCGCCGGTCCGCTGGAGGAAGCCGGAGTCGGTGAGGAAGGCGACGGCCTTGGCGACGATGCCGGTGGTGGAGCCCGCGAGACGGCGGGCGTCCTTCGTGGCGCCGGTGGTGCTGCGGCGCGCGTAGACGCGCCAGGCGGCCTCCAGGCCCGGGGCGTCGGAGGCCGGGTCGGTGTTCTCGCCCTGCTCCTCGGCGCGCTGCTCCAGCCGGAGGCACGCCTGGCGGACGAAGGAGTCGACGCCGTTGACGGTGAGCCGGCCGATGTACGCGTCGTCGGCGAGGTCCTCGGGGCGCGGGAAGGCCATCGCGGCGACGGCGAGGTGCGCGAGGCCGTGCAGGAAGCGGTCGGCGGAGTCGGTGTTGGCGCGGCGGGCGTAGTCGCCCATGCGGACGGCGAAGACGGAGTCCTCGCCGGCGGTGACGGCCATCCCCGCGCGCGGGGAGACCTCCAGGACGATCAGGCCGAGGCCGGTCGCGACGGCGTCGGCGAGCCGCGCGAAGGCCGGGTCCTCCTGGTAGCGGCGCAGCAGTTCGGCGTACTCGGCGTCGCGGGCGGGCAGCAGCTTCGGCTGGAGGCCGAAGGAGACGAGCCGCGCGGCGTCGGCGGCGTCGGCCGGCGTGACGCCGCCGGAGGCGGGGGCGGCGGCCGGGGGCCGGGGGGACTCCTGCTCGCTCCACGCGTCCGGGTGCCCGTCGTACTCGGTGTGCTGGACGTCGCTCACGGCTGGGGCTCCTCGGTGCGGCTCTCGTTCGGTACGGCTGCGGTGCCGGCGGCCCGGGGCAGGGGCAGCGGCACGGGGGTGACGGCGGCGGGCGGCGCGGGCGCCTCGCCCGGCGCGGGCGCCGGCTCCTGCGGCGCGCCCCCGAGACGTACGGCGCGGACCGAGGGCAGCGCGCGGCGGCGCCCGGCCGCCCGGGGCGCCTCGGGCAGCGGGACGGCCCCGAGGCGGGGCCCGTCGCCGGGCCGCGCCCACGCGGCCGGTTCGGCGGCGGCCCCGGCGGCGGGCGAGTCCACGAAGGGCGCGAGGAGACGGGGGCCGGGGGCGGCGGGCGCGGGGGTGGTGGCGCTGCCGGGGCCGGGGCCCGGCTGGGTGGCCGGCGCGGGCTCGGCGGCTTCGACGGTCGGCTCGGGCTCGGGCGGCGGGGCCGGTGCGGGGGCCAGGTGGAGTACGGCCTCCGGGTCGGGGAGCCACGCGCGCATCGCGCGGCGCGCGGCGGGGCCCTGGGCGGGGCCGGGGGCCGTCGAGGTGGCGTCGGAGACGTACGTCACGTCGCCTCCGTACGGTCGGCGGCCATGCCGGCGGCGTCGAGCAGCGCCGTACCGACGATGAGGTCGGCGCCGCCGAAGCCGGGGTCGTCCAGCGGGGTGCCGTCGTCGACGGCGAAGAGCAGCCGCTCCTCGCCCTGCCGGTAGGCCGTGCCGACCGGCGGGCTGGCCGCGTGGACGGCCAGCAGGGCCACCAGGTAGGCGAGGTCCTCGCCGCCGGTGGCGCGGGCCTCGGCGAGCAGGCCGGAGAGCCGGCGCGGGGCGTCGTGCTCCAGGTCGAGCAGGGCGAGCGCGTCCGCGAGCTGCCGCTCGCTGAAGCGGGAGTCGTCGGGCGTGGCGATCAGGTCCGGCTCGGGCATCTCCGCGCCGAGGTGCTCGCGCTCGACCGGCGGGGTGAGCAGCAGGTCCACGAGGTCGCCGAGGCGGACCGAGGCGGGGGTGCGCAGGCCGGTGCCGCGCGCGAAGAAGGCGTCGGTGACGCGGGTGGCCCGCTCGACGGGGAGCGGCAGCACGGGCGCGACGAGCTGCCCGTACAGGTCGAGGCCGGTGTACCGGGTGGGGGCGGCGAACGCCTGCCGGTCCTGCTCCGCGCGGAACAGCGGGCCGGCCTCCAGGAGCCGGGACTGGAGCTGGGTGTGGCGGCGGATGCAGTCCTTGACGATGTCGACCAGCTCGGCGGCGCGGCGCTTGTGCTCGGGCTCCTCGGCCTCGTCGCGGGCCTTGCGGATGTTGGTGAGGATCGCGTTCTCGTGGCGGTAGCGGTCGGCGACGTGGTCGAGCGCCTCGGCGATCATGTCGGGGACGCTGTGGAGCCAGTCCACCGCGCGCACGTTCCGCCGGGTGGCCTCCAGGGTCCTGCGGAGGGTCTCGGCGTACTGCACGGTCCGGTAACGGGCCTGTTCGGCGGCGAGCTGGGCGTCGGCGAGGCGGCCCCGGCTGATGAGGACCTCCAGCTTCACCTCGGCGGCGATCTGGGCGCTGGTGACGTCGGTGTCGAGGGCGCCGACGAGCACGTTGACGGCCTCGTCGGTGGTCCGGAGGCAGACGGTGCCGCCGTAGCCGGGGACTTCCTCGATGAGTTTGAAGTCGTAGTCGCGGCGGACGTACACGCCGTCGGTGCCGAAGGTGCCGTAGACGGCACGGAAGCCGCGGTCGACGCTGCCGACGTTGATCAGGTTCTCCAGGACCCAGCGGGCCACGCGCTCGTGCTCGGCGGCCGGGCGCTCGGGCGCCTGGGCGGCGACGCGGGGCAGCAGCCGGGCGACGACCTGGTCGTGGTCGGCGCCGGTGTCGAAGTCCATGTGGAGCGTGACGAGGTCGATGGCGGCGAGGGCGACCTCGGCCATCGCGTAGACCGTGTACTCGCCGGCGAGGTTGGCCTTGCGCGCGTCGAGGTCGTGCAGCGGCGCGGTGCACGCGAGCGCGCGCAGGCGCCGCGCGAGCCCTTCGTCGGCGGCCGGCCCCTGCGCGGGGCGCGGCCCCGCGCTGAGCTGGGGCGGAGCGAGGTCCGTCGAGGCAGGCGAAGTCACGGTGCACAGAGTAGGTCCTCGCACTGACATGGGTCGAAACGGCGCAGAAACCACCGCCCCGCCCCGGCCGGGGGCGGTACCCTCGCGCCCCCCCGCCGGGCCTCCGCCGGCGGACCGCCGCCTGCCGCTACTCGGCCGCCGGTTCGTCCACGGCCCGGGCGTAGGCGGCGGCGACGCGTTCGATCGAGTCGTCGAGGTAGCGGGTCAGGAGGCGTTCGGCGGCGGCCCGCTCCCCCGCCCGGAGGGCGTCCAGGATCTCCTTGTTGCGGGCGAGGTAGGGCTCGTGGAGGGCCTTCGGGTCGTCCACCACGTGGAAGGCGAGCCGGAGTTCGGCGAGGACGCCGCGCATGAGCTCGTCGGTGCGGGCGCTGCCGGCGAGGGCGACGAGTTCGCGGTGGAAGTGGATGTTGGCGGTGGAGACCCGGCGCCAGTCGCCGTCCCGGGCGGCGGCCTCTCCCTCGGCGACGGCGGCGGCGAGGCCGGCCACCGGGAAGGGCGGGTGGCCGAGGCCGCGCACGACGGCGCACTCGACGAGCCGGCGGGTGCGGTAGATGTCCTCGACGTCGTCGACGGCGAGGACCCGGACGAAGACCCCGCGGTTGAGCTCGTGGACGAGCAGCCGTTCGTGCGTGAGCAGCCGGAACGCCTCGCGCAGGGTGTTGCGGGACACCCCGAGGGCGCCGCCGATGCTCTCCTCGGAGAGCCGGGTGCCGGGCGGGAAGAAGCCCTCGGCGATCCGGGTGCGCAGGATGTCCGCGACCCGCTCCGCCGTGCTGGTGCGCCCGAGCAGCGCGCGGTCGTCCGCCAGTCCCCCGGTCGTCCCGGTGCCGCTCGCGTCCACGGTCCCCCTTCCGTTCGGGGCGTGCGCCCCCTTCGTCGTCCGGCCGCCGAGTCAACCGCAGAAACGGATCCGGGACAACAGCCCCCTTGTGGAATCGTTGAACAATCCCCTACCTTGGCGCCACCGCACGTCCCCGCACGGCCTCTCGTACGTCTCTCCGGCACGCCTCCCCCACTGCGAGGTGCAGATGAGCACGGCACAGACCCGGCAGCACTCCCCGGACGACCGGACCGACGCGGCCGGCCCGTTCGGCTGGCTGCGCGCCCTCGGACCGCGCGGACGGCGCGCCTTCGGCGGCGCGTTCGGCGGATACGCCCTGGACTCCTACGACTTCTTCACCCTGCCGCTGTCGATGGTGGCGATCGCCGCCTACTTCAGCCTGGACAAGGGCCAGACCGGGCTGCTCACCACGGTGACCCTGGTGGTCTCGGCCGTGGGCGGCGCGCTGGCCGGCGTACTGGCCGACCGCGTGGGACGTGTCAAGGCGCTGATGATCACCGTGATCACGTACGCGCTCTTCACCGTGCTGTGCGGCTTCGCGACCGACTACGAGACGCTGCTGGTCTTCCGGGCGCTCCAGGGCCTCGGTTTCGGCGGCGAGTGGGCCGTCGGGGCGATCCTGGTGGCCGAGTACGCCTCCGCCCGGCACCGCGGCCGGACGCTCGGCGCCGTGCAGTCCGCGTGGGCGGCAGGCTGGGCCCTGGCGGTGCTGGTGTACACGCTGGTGTTCCAGTTCTTCGACGCGGACCTGGCCTGGCGGATCCTGTTCTGGACCGGCGCGCTGCCGGCCCTGCTCGTGCTGTGGGTCCGGCGGAACGTGGAGGACGCCCCGGAGGCTGCCGCCGCGCGCGTGGCGAGCGCCGAACGGGGTTCGCTGCGGGCCGTGTTCCGGCCCGGGCTGCTGCGCGTCACGCTCTTCGCGACCCTGCTCTCCACGGGCGTGCAGGGCGGCTACTACACGCTGGCGACCTGGGTGCCGACCTTCCTGAAGACCGAGCGCGGGCTCACCGTGGTCGGCACCGGCGGCTATCTGGCGCTGCTCATCTCCGGTGCCTTCACCGGCTATCTGATGGGCGGGCACCTGACGGACCGGATCGGCCGGAAGCGGAACATCGCGCTCTTCGCCGTCCTGTCGGCGGTGTCGGTGATCGCGTACACCCAGATCCCGGCGGGCGCGAACACCCTCCTCCTGGTGCTCGGTTTCCCGCTGGGCTTCTGCATGTCGGCCATCTTCAGCGGCTTCGGCTCCTTCCTCGCCGAGCTGTACCCGACGCCGGTCCGCGGCACCGGCCAGGGACTCACGTACAACACCGGGCGCGCCGTCGGCGCGGTCTTCCCCACCCTGGTCGGCTTCCTCTCCGAGAGCTGGGGCGTCGGCGGCGCGCTGGTCTTCGGCGCGGTGGGGTACGGACTGGCCGTGGTGGCGCTGCTCGGTCTGCCGGAGACACGCGGAAAGGAACTCGGATGACCCCGACGAACGGCACCCCGACGAACGGCACCGGCCTCCGGGCGGACTCCGTCCCCGGCCCCCGGGAGGCACGCGCGCGTGCGCGAGCCGGGACGGCGGGCCCGACGGCCGGCTGGGCGCCGGGGCACGCCCAGGCCAATCTGATCGCGGTCCCCGCCGACTGGGCGTACGACGTGCTCCTGTTCTGCACCCGCAATCCGCGGCCGTGCCCGGTCCTCGACGTCACCGACGCCGGTTCCTGGACGACCGCGCTCGCGCCCGGCGCCGACCTGCGCACCGACATCCCCGCCTACCGCGTCTGGGAGGACGGGCGCCTGGTGGCGGAGCCGGCGGACGCCACGCCCTACTGGCGGGACGACCTGGTCGCGTTCCTGATCGGGTGCAGCTTCACCTTCGAGGGGGCGCTCGCCGCGGCGGGCGTGCCGCTGCGCCACGTCGAGCAGGGCCGGAACGTGTCGATGTACGTCACGGACCGGGCGTGCCGTCCCGCGGGGCGGCTGCACGGGCCGATGGTGGTGTCGATGCGCCCGGTGCCCGCGCGGCTCGTCCCGGTGGCGCGGCGGATCAGCGGGCAACTGCCGGCCGTCCACGGGGCGCCGGTGCACGCCGGCGACCCGGCGGCGCTCGGGATCCGTGACCTGGACCGGCCGGACTTCGGGGACCCGGTGGTCGCGGAGCCGGGGGACGTGCCGGTCTTCTGGGCCTGCGGGGTCACCCCGCAGGCGGCCGTCATGGCCTCCCGGCCGCCGTTCGCGATCACCCACGCGCCGGGGCGGATGTTCGTCACCGACGTCCGCGACGAGGAGTATCGGATCGCCGTCTGAGACGCGCGTACCACCGCACGACAGCACCACCGCACGACAGCACCTGGGAAAGGAACGGCACCACCATGAGCGGGGTCTCGATCGACCTGAACGCCGATCTCGGCGAGGGCTTCGGCCGCTGGACGCTGACCGACGACGAGGGGCTGCTGTCCGTCGTCACCAGCGCCAACGTGGCCTGCGGCTTCCACGCCGGCGACGCGGTCACCATGCGGCGGGTGTGCGAGCGCGCCGCCGAGCTCGGGGTACGGATCGGGGCCCAGGTCTCCTACCGGGACCTGGCCGGCTTCGGGCGGCGCGCCATGGACGTGCCCGCGGCGGAGCTGGCCGCCGAGGTGGCGTACCAGATCGGCGCGCTGGAGGTGTTCGCCCGCGCGGCCGGCTCCCGGGTGGCGTACGTGAAGCCGCACGGGGCGCTCTACAACCGGGTGGTGCGGGACGCGGAGCAGGCCGCGGCGGTCGTCGACGGGGTGCTGCTCGCGGGCGGCGTGCTGCCGGTGCTCGGGCTGCCGGGCTCGCGGCTGCACGAGGCGGCCGGGCGGGCCGGACTCCCGGTGGTCGCCGAGGCATTCGGCGACCGCGCCTACCGGGCCGACGGCTCCCTGCTGCCACGGGGGCAGGAGGGAGCCGTCGTGCACGACCCGGACACGGTGGTCGAGCGGTCCGTGGCCATGGTCCGGACGGGCACGGTGACCGCGCACTGCGGCACGCCGGTGGCCGTCCGGGCGCGTTCGCTCTGCCTGCACGGCGACACCCCGGGCGCGGTGGAGCTGGCCCGGCGCGTCCGGGCCGGTCTCGAGGCCGCCGGCGTCACGGTGGAGGCCTTCGCGTGAGGGTGCTGCGGGCCGGCGAGCGCGCCCTCCTGGTCGAACTGGCCGACGGCGCGCAGGCCGAGGCGTTCCACGCGGAGCTGCTGCGCCGCCGCGCGGAGGGCGCGCTGCCCGGCGTACGGGAGATCGTGCCGGCGGCGCGGACGGTGCTGCTCGACGGGCTGGCCGAGCCGGCGCGGCTCGCGGCCGAGCTGCCGGGGTGGGAGCTCCGGCCGTCGCCCGCGCGCGTGGGCGAGGCCGTGGAGGTCCCGGTCCGGTACGACGGGCCGGACCTGGCGGAGGTGGCGGCTCTGTGGGGGGTGACGCCCGGTGAGGCGGTACGCATCCACTCCTCGGCCGAGTTCCGGGTCGCGTTCTGCGGCTTCGCCCCCGGGTTCGGCTATCTGACGGGGCTCGACGCCCGCTACGAGGTCCCGCGCCGGGCGACCCCCCGGACGGCGGTCCCGGCGGGCGCGGTGGCGCTGGCGGGGCCGTACACGGGCGTCTATCCGCGCTCCTCGCCGGGCGGCTGGCACCTGATCGGGACGACGGACGTGGTCCTGTGGGATCCCGGGCGGGAGCCGGCGGCGCTGTTCTCGCCGGGCACGCGCGTGCGGTTCACGCCCGTGCCGGGCTCCGTCCCCGGGACGGAGGGCGGCCGGTGAACGCCCGTGCCGTCACCGTCGTGCGGCCCGGTGCCCTCACCACCGTGCAGGACCTCGGCAGGACCGGGTACGCGCACCTGGGCGTGCCCCGCTCCGGCGCCCTGGACCCCGCCGCCGCCCGGCTCGCGAACCGGCTGGTCGGCAACGACGAGGACGCCGCCGTCCTGGAGACCACGGTCGACGGCTGCGCCCTGCGCCCCCGGAACGCGGTGACCGTGACGGTGGGCGGCGCTCCTTGCGCGGTCCGGGCCGACGGCCGTCCGCTGCCCTGGGGCACCGCCGCGCGGGTCCCGGCCGGCGCGCTCCTGGAGGTCGGCGCGGCCGTGCGCGGGCTCCGCTCGTACGTGGCGATCGGCGGCGGGATCGCCGTCGACCCGGTGCTCGGCAGCCGCTCCACCGACCTGCTGTCCGGGCTGGGCCCGGAGCCGCTGACGGCGGGCGCGGTGCTGCCGCTCGGGGCGGCCACGCGCGCACCGGGGGCGGTCGACGCCCCGCCCTGGCCGGGTCCGCCGGACGAGCTCGTCCTGCGGGTCCGGTTCGGGCCGCGCGACGACTGGTTCACCCGGCGCGCGCTCCGCCTGCTCACCACGCGCGCGTACCGGGTCTCCCCGGCGAGCAACCGGATCGGGCTGCGGCTCGACGGTCCCGCCCTGGAGCGCGCCAGGGCCGGGGAGCTGCCCAGCGAGGGCATGGTCCTGGGGGCCGTGCAGGTGCCCCCGGACGGGTGCCCGGTGGTCTTCCTCGCCGACCACCCGACGACCGGCGGCTACCCGGTGGTGGCGGTGGTGCGGGAGACGGACCTGGGGGCGGCGGCGCAGGCCACGCCGGGCACGCCGGTCCGCTTCGTCACGGCCGGGTGACCGCGCGGTGCCCGCCCCGGTCGATCCAGGACTCCCGGCGCCCTGTCATGCCCCCGTTGTCGCCGCGAGGGCCTCCGCGAGGGCGGTCTCCGCGCGCGCGTCGAGCGGCCCGGCGCCGACCGGGTCCGTCCGGTGCAGCAGCTCCTCCGCGGCGAGGAGCAGCAGCTGGGGCAGCAGGTCCCGGCTGCGGCGCAGCACCCAGCCGGTGCCGGCGGTCGCGAGCCACCGGGCGGTCTCGGCGCGGGTGGGCGGCGGCTCGGAGGCGTCCGGGGACGGCGCGGGCCCGAGGGCCAGGCCGCGCTCCGCGAGCAGCCGGTGGAAGGCGCCGGCGACGGCCCGGTGGCCGCGTTCGCCAGGGTGGAGCCGGTCGGCGCTCCACAGCCGCCGGTCGGCGGTCCAGGCCGGGTCGGCCAGGTGGAGGTGGACGGCGTCGTGCCGGGCGGACAGCGCGTGCACGACCGCGTTCACGGACCGCCGACGCCGGGCGAGCGGCCGGGCCAGCGGCCCCGGCAGGCCGAGCATCCGCCCGGGGTCGGGCAGACAGGCCGTCAGGAGTACGGCTCCGGCCGCGTCGAGCGCGGTCAGCACCCGGTCCAGGCGGCGGGCGAACAGCCCTATGTCGAAGCCGTGCCGCAGGGTGTCGTTGACGCCGACGACGACGGACGCGAGATGCGGCCGGAGGGCGACCGCGCGGGGGGCCTGGTGCGCGGCGACGTCCGCGCTGAGCGCGCCGCTGACGGCGAGGTTCACGAACTCCAGGCGCTGCCCGGGCCCGGCGAGCCCGTCCGCGAGCAGCGCCGCCCAGCCGCGCCACGCCCCGCCGGCCCGGTCCCCGACGCCCTCGCTGAACGAGTCCCCGAGCGCCACGAACCGCAGCGGCCCGGCCGCAGGGCGGGCGGCGGGGGGTGCGGGGGCCTTCAGGGCAGCCGGGACCGCCGCCGTCCCGGGTGCCTCCGGCGCCGCCGCCGACCGCCCCGCCCCGGGGCCGCCCTGGGCCGGGACGCGGCTCGTCGTGGCCCCGCTCATCCGCCGACCTCCTGCGGCCGGGGCGCCTCCGCGGCGGTGGCCGTCGCCGTGGCCGCCTCGTGGGCGTGGAGGAAGGCGGTCACCGAGCGCTCCCAGGAGAAGCGCTCGGCACGCGCGCGTGCGGCGGCCCTGCGGGCGGCCTCGGGCAGGGCGAGCAGCCCGAGGGCGGCGTCCGCGAACGCCGCCGGGGCGTCGGCGGCCGCGGCGCCGGCCGTGCCGACGACCTCCGGGAGGGCCGAGGAGGCGCTGACGACGGCCGGGGTGCCGCAGGCCAGGGCCTCCAGGGCGGAGAGCCCGAAGGTCTCGGCGGGTCCGGGGGCCAGGCACAGGTCGGCGGCCGCCTGGAGGTCGGCCAGCTCCTCCCGGTCGGCGACGTGCCCGAGGAACCGGACCGGGAGCCCCCGCTCCCGGGCCCGCCGCTCCAGGCCGGGCCGCAGCGGCCCGTCGCCCGCGACGACCAGCCGGGCCGGCACGCCGGCGTCCAGCAGCCCGGCGAGCGCGTCCAGGGCCGTGCCGGGCCGCTTCTCCACGGAGAGGCGGGAGCACAGCACCAGCAGGACCGCGGCGCCCTCCGCGTACCGGGCCCGTACGGCGGGATCCCGGCGGCCGGGCCGGCAGCGTTCCAGGTCGACACCGAGCGGAGCCCGTACGACATTGCGCGCGCCGACGCGGACGAACTCCTCCTCCGCCCACGCCGTGGTGCAGACGATCCGGCCGTAGGCCCACGCGGTGCGGCGGTTGAGCCGGTCGGCCGCGCGGGCGGCGAGGCCGGCGGGGACGCCCCAGGTGCGCAGGACGCCGTCGGCGGTCTCGTGGGAGACCATCACCGAGGGGACGCGGGCGCGGCGGGCCCATTCGCCGGTCCAGCGCAGGGTGGTGCGGTCCGAGACCTCGATCCGGTCGGGGGCGAGCCGGTCCAGGAGGTCGGCGACCCGGCGCCGGTCGGTGAGGACGCGGTAGCCGCCGGTGCCGGGCAGCTCGGGCCCGGGCAGGGTGACGATCCGGCCCTGTTCGGCCGGTTCGTCGGCGGCGATCGCACCGGGGACGATCAGAACGGGGTCGTGGCCGGCCGCGCGGTAGCCGCGCCCGAGCCGGTCGAGAGCCGTCCGCAGGCCGCCGGAGGTGGGGGTGACGAAGTTCGCCAGCCGGACGATCCGCAGCCCCTCGCGGCCGTACGAGGCGCGGTACGCGCGCGTGGCGCCGCCGCCGCGCCGGCCGGGCGCCGTCCCGGTCACGCCGCCACCGCCGTCCGCTCGCGCAGGACCTCCAGGTAGTGGCCGATCAGCTCGTCGCCGAGGGCTTCCCAGGTGCGGCCCTCGACGGCGGCGCGGCCGGCCCTGCCGTAGGCGGCGCGCAGGCCGGGGGCGCCGGCGAGGGAGGTGACGGCCTCGCGGAGGGCGAGGGGGTCCTCGGCGGGGACCAGGAGGCCGGTGCGGCGGTGGTCGACGAGGTCGAGGGGGCCGCCGGCGGCCGGGGCGATCACCGGGAGGCCGCTGGCCATGGCCTCCTGGACGGTCTGGCAGAAGGTCTCGTACGGGCCGGTGTGGGCGAAGACGTCGAGCGAGGCGAAGACCCGCGCGAGGTCGTGGCCGGTACGGCGGCCGAGGAAGGCGGCGCCCGGAAGGCGTGCGCGGAGGGCGGCCTCGCTGGGGCCGTCCCCGACCACCACGAGCCGCACGCCCGGCAGGCCGTCCGCGGCGGCGAGCAGGTCCACGCGCTTCTCCGGGGCGAGCCGGCCCACGTACCCGACGAGGAGCGCGCCGTCCGGGGCGAGGGCGCGGCGCAGCTCCGGGTCCCGGTGGCCGGGGTGGAAGCGGGTGGTGTTGACGCCCCGGCCCCAGAGGCGTACGCGCGCGATGCCGTGGTCCTCCAGGTCGCGGCGGGCGGCCCGGGACGGAGCGAGGGTGCGGTCGGCGGCGCCGTGGACGGCGCGGAGCCGGCGCCAGGCGGTGGCCTCGCCGGCGCCGACGTAGGTGCGGGCGTAACCGGCGAGGTCCGTCTGGTAGACGGCGACGGTGGGCACCCGGAGGCGGGTGGCGGCGGCCATGGCGCGGACGCCGAGGACGAAGGGCCCGGCGAGGTGGACCAGGTCGGCGCGGTGGGCGGAGATGGCGGCGGCGACGCGGCGGCTGGGGAGGGCGACCCGGACCTGGGCGTAGCCGGGCAGCGGCAGCGAGGGGACGCGGACGACGGGGCACGGCGCGTCGGCGTCGGCGGCGGGGTCGGGGACGGCCGGGGCGATCACGAGGGGCTGGTGGCCCCGGCGGACGAGGTGGCGCGCGGTCTGCAGGGCGCAATGCGCCACACCGTTGATGTCGGGGGGAAAGGATTCGGTGACGATGACGACACGCATACGGGTGTTCTCGTCCCGCCCGACGTGGCCCCGCCGACGTGAATCTGGACGCCGGGGGAACGTCCCGTGAGCTTTTCCCGCCCGGCCGGCCGAGACCACCCGGACCACCCGGCCCGCGCGGCGACGGGCCGCCCCACGCGCGCGTGCTCCCCGGCGAGCGTGCCAGGGAGCACGGAAGCCGGGGAGCACAGGAACCGCGGAACGCAGGAACAGCGGAACACGTCCGTCCGGTCCCGGGGCGGGGCCACGTCGGCGGGGTGCCGCCGCAGGCCGCGCCGCCCCGGGCGGGGGCGGTGAGGGGCCGGGTCAGACCTGGAGGTCGGGCCCGATGCGGTTGCCGGCCGCCGTCTGGACCTCGGCCTCCTCCGCCGGGTCCGCGGCGAGGCGGCGCAATCGCTCGGCCACGCGCGCGTCGGCCGTCTCGGCGTGCTGCGCGGCGATCTCGCGCGTGGTCTCCTCGCAGTCCCAGAGGCACTCGACGGCGAAGCCGCTGGCGAAGCGGGGGTCGGTGGCCGCGAGGGCGCGGGCGGTGCGTCCGCGCAGCTGGGAGGAGGCCGTCTCCCGGTAGACGTGGCGCAGCACGGGGGCCGCGCAGGCGATGCCGAGGCGGCCCGCGCCGTCGACGAGGGCGCCGAGGGCGGGCGCGTCGGGCCCGGCGGCGCGGATGGCACTGCGCAGCGCGCCGAGGACGAGCGGGGCGTCCCGCTCGTCGCCCCGCGCGGCGAGGAGTTCACCGGCGGCGGTGCCGAGCGGGTCGGTGCGCCGGACCCAGGCGCGGGCGCGGGCGACCGCGTCCTCGCCGCACATGCGGAGGTAGGCGGTGACGGCGGCGCGGGCGACGTACAGGGCGTCGCGGTCGACGGCCCCGGGGACGTCGCCGTACGGGGCGCCCTGTCCGGCGGCCTCGGCGGCGGCGGCCGCGTCGAGCGGGTGGACGGCGTCGGCGGCGGCCTCGACGAGGCCGAGGACGGCGGGGTCCCGGAGGGCGGCCAGGTGGTGCAGGACGGCGGCCCGTGCGCCGGGGGCGCCGGCGCGGCCGGCGGCCAGCAGCTCGGGGCGGTCCTCGGGCCCGGCGACGGCGGCCAGGCAGCGGGCGGCGGGGCCGGCGAGGTCGGCGCCGCGCTCGTACCCCTCCTGGGCCCAGTCGAGGACGGCGCGGACGCTCCAGCCGGGCCGGGGCCCGGCGGGGCGCAGCTGCCGCTGCCAGCGGTCGAAGGAGCCGGCCTCCTGGGCGGCGCGGACGCGGGCGCCGACGGCGTCGCGCTGGTCCTCGGCCCACAGCCGCCAGGGGCGGGGCTCGAAGGCGTCGCGGACGGTGCCGGCGAGCGCGGCGTCGCCGGCCTCGTCGCGGGGGAAGCGGGCGAGGACGGGCTCGGCGAGGGCGCGCAGTCCGGCGTCGTCGTCGCGGAGCGCGAGCTCGTCGAGGGCCCAGGTCCAGTTGGCGCCGGTGGCCGCGTAGCGCCGCAGCAGGAGCAGGGCGTCGTGGCGGCCGTAGGAGGCGAGGTGGCCGAGGACGGCGAGGGCGAGCCCGGTGCGGTGCTCGTCGGTGTCCAGGTGGTCCTCGGGCGCGAAGAGGTGCGCCTCGATGGCCTCCAGACCTCCGTGGAGGTCGAGGTAGAGCCGGGCGTAGTACAGGGAGCGGTTCTCGACCCGCCAGTCGTGGCGGGGGTCGGCGAGCACGCAGCGGTCGAGGGCCGCGAGGGCCTCCGCGCGTGGGGCGGCGAGGGCGTGCAGGGTGCCGTCGCCGCGGCCCCTCTGCAGGAGGCCGAGCAGGGTGCCGCTCGGCGCTATGGCTGGTTCGAACATGGAAGACGCCTCACATCAAGCTGTCGACACGACGGGGTGGACCGGGGTGGGCCGGGCCGGGCGCTCTGCCCGTCCGCGGGGTGGCCGCCCTAGTAGGCCGCGGGACAACATGTCGGGCCGTCCGTCGTCGTACGCCGCTTGTCTGCGCTGCTCATCTTCCTCTGCCTCTCGTCCGTGGCCCGGCCGTACGGCCGGGCTTGTCGTCATGATGACCGACCGTTTCCACCGCCGCGACCACATTTACGACACCGCTCCCACCTGGGGTTAAGCCGTCGTTCACCGTCCGGCGAAGAGCTCCAGGAGCTCGGCCTTGCCGAACATGCGGGCGGTGTCCACGGCGGACGGAGTGCCGGACTCCGGATTCGCGCCGCCGGCGAGCAGGGCGCGGATCACGGCGTCCTCGCCCTTGAAGACGGCGCCGGCGAGCGGGGTCTGGCCGCGGTCGTTGGCGCGGTCGGGGTCGGCGCCGCGCTCCAGGAGGGCGGCGACGGCGGCGGCGTGGCCGTGGTAGGCGGCGAGCATGACGAGGGAGTCGCCCCGGTCGTTGGTGAGGTTCGCGGGGACGCCCGCGTCGACGTAGGCGGCGAGGGCCGCGGCGTCGCCGGTGCGCGCCAGGTCGAAGACCTTCGACGCCAGCTCGACGACCTCGGGGTCCGGGGTCTCGCTCATCTCTTCACAACCGCCTTCCGTGCTCCGTGTGGGTCCCGCGCGCGGGCCGCCCGGTACCGCCTGCCCTTGACCTGCGCACGGCAAGCGCGGCCGTACGAGTGAATCGACAGGGTACTGCCCGGGCGGTGACATGGCCGCGTCCGGCCGAGGCAAGGATCACGGCGTCCACCGCCCGTGACCGGCGCCTCCCGGTGCCCCATACCCCACTTCGGCGGTTTCGCCACCCGGGACGGCATCCCCCGTCCGCCGGTCAAGTGAAAACGCCTGGCATTCACCCGAATGCACCTTTAGTCACATAGATACTTGCCGTGAACCTGGAAGGACTCTTCGTGACTGTCCCCTCAACCAGGAGAAGAACCAATGATCCTGTCCATCTCAGGCGTGGTCCTGCTCGGCATCATCTGCTTCCTGTTCTTCAAGAAGGACGGCCTCAAGGCGTCGCACGCCCTCGTCTGCGCGCTCTTCGGCTTCTACCTGGCGGGCACCGCCATCGCACCGAGCATCACCGCGGGCGGCCAGAGCCTGGCCGGCCTGCTGGGCGGAATCAAGTTCTGACGCCTCTCATCCCCTTCCACGACTCCAGGAGTACGACGTGGCCCGGCGACCACTCCCCCGCATTCTGAGCAGCGGCAGCGTGCAGCTCGCGCGCAGCCGAGAGATCGCGCGGTCGGCCGCCGACAGCGCCACCGACGTGCTCCATCCCCTGATCACGGTCTCCCGTGGTCTGCGGAAGCTGGCCGCGTCCGCGCGCGCCAAGTGGGCCGCGACCCCCAAGGAGCGGCGCGGTCCCACGCTGTTCCTGGTCGCGGCCTGCGTCCTGGTCGTCGCCCTGATGCCGTACGGGCCGCTGCTCGCGCTCGTCGCGCTCATGGGTGCCGCCGCGTGGAAGGGGCGTGAGAAACCGGTCGTCAGGACCGGACCCGACGAGACGGAGATCGCCCGGCTGAAGGGCCTGTACGAGGCCCTGGTGCCGTACTTCTCCGTCCCGGAGGACCCCGACCCGCTCTTCGCCCACGGCGGCGACTGGAGCCGGGCCTTCGGCGACCACGCCTTCGACGAGGACGGCCGCCCCGCCCGGCTCGCGATCTCCTACCCGCCGTACTTCCCCGACGGCGAGGCCGCCTCCCGCGCCCGCGTCGAGCAGCTGCTGCGGGCCAAGTCGGGGCGCGGCCGCGAGTACCGCTTCGACTGGGACGAGGAGGGCAACCGGCTCGTCATGCGGGTGCTGGACGCCCTCCCCACCACCATCGCCGCCCAGCGGTTCGTCACCGCCCCGGGCGAGACCGTGCTCGGCTTCACCGACGCCGACGCCGTGCAGCGGACCGTGCCGGTCGTCTCGTCGGACGGCTCCGAGGACGCGCCGGCCGTCGTCTGGCGCACCGGACCCCGCTCGACCGAGCCCCACCTGCTCGCCGTCGGCCAGCCCGGCAGCGGCACCACCACCCTGCTGCGCTCCCTCGCGCTCCAGGCCCTCGCCCACGGCGACGTCCTCGTCGTGGACGGCGCCGGAGCCGGCGAGTACGCCTGCCTGGTCGGCCGCGACGGCGTCCTCGGCGTGGAGAGCGAGCTGACCGGCGCCCTCGACAGCCTGGAGTGGGCCGCCCACGAGACCGAGCGCCGGCTGATCTCCGCCAACCGCGCCCGGCAGGCCGGCCACCCCGCCCCCGCCGACACCCGCCGTCCGCTGTGGATCCTCCTCGACCGCCCCGCCGTCCTGGGTCACCTGGCCGCCGCCGAGGGCCGCCCCGACCCCCAGGAACTGCTCCAGGTGCCGCTCCGGCACGGCCGCGCGGCCCAGGTGACCGTGGTGGTGGCCGAGCAGTTCGACACCGCCGACGGGCTGCACGAGGGGGTACGCGCGCACACCCGCGCCCGCGTGGTCCTCGGCCCCGCCGCCCCCGAGCAGATCGCCGCCGTCCTCGGCGCCGAGCCGCACACCACCCCGACCCCGCAGGTCCCGCCGGGCCGCGGCTACGCCCGCCTCGGCACCGGGCCGGTCCTCCGGCTCCAGGTGCCGGCCACCCCCGACCCGTACGACGACGCCGTCGGCGACGCCGACCGGCAGGCCGTCCTCGACCTGCTGCCGGAGCGGCGGGCGGCCGTCACGGTGGCCCTGGAGAAGGTCCCGGAGGCCGCGGCCGAGCCGACGCCCAGCCCCTTCCCCCGGCACGCCCCGGTCCCGGCGGAGGGCTGACGGCGCACCCGCGCGCACGGCGGAGGCCGGTACGGACCCCGGAGGTCCGTACCGGCCTCCGGCGTCCCCGGGCCCGGCCTCAGGCCACGAACGTGCGGGGCGGCTCCACTCCCCCGCCGGCCCCCGACTCCACCAGCCGGGCCGCCGCCGCCAGCCGGACCGCGGCCTCGTCGGCGACCGGCCCGCCGACGGTGAACGGCAGCCGGACGTACCCCTCGAAGGCGCCGTCGACGCCGAACCGCGGACCGGACGGCACCCGGACCCCGACCCGCTCGCCCGCCTCGGCCAGCCGCGACCCGGAGAGCCCGCCGGTGCGCACCCAGAGCGTCAGCCCGCCCCGCGGCACCTCGAACTCCCACTCCGGCAGCTCCCGGCGGACCGCGGCGACGAGCGCGTCCCGGTTCTCCCGCGCCTGCGCCCGGCGCAGCGCCACGGCCTCCTCCCAGCCGCCGGTGCGCATCAGCCAGTTGACGCCGAGCTGTTCCAGGACGGGCGTGCCCAGGTCGGCGTAGGCGCGGGCGGCGACCAGGGAGCGGATGACGTCGGGCGCGGCGCGGACCCAGCCGATCCGCATCCCGGCCCAGAACGCCTTGCTGGCCGAGCCGACGGTCAGGACCGTGGAGCCGGCGGGGTCGAAGGCGCAGACCGGCCGCGGCATCTCCACGTCGTCGTCGAGGTGGAGCTCGGTCATCGTCTCGTCGACCACGAGGACGGTGCCGGCCGCGCGGGCCGCCTCCACGAGCCGCCGCCGCTGGTCCTCGTCGGCGAGGGCGCCGGTCGGGTTGTGGAAGTCGGCGACCACGTAGGCGAGCCGGGGCGCGGCGTCGCGCAGCACCTGACGCCAGCGGCCGAGGTCCCAGCTGCCCAGCCCCTCGGACATGGCGACGGGCACCAGCCGGGCGCCGGCCTCGCGCATGAGCTGGAGGATGTTGGCGTACGAGGGCGACTCGACGGCGATCCGCTCGCCGCGCCCGGCGAAGAGGTGGCAGATCGCGTCGATGGCGCCCATGGCGCCGGTGGTGACCATGATCTGCTCGGGCATGGTCGGGATGCCGCGGGCGGTGTAGCGCTCGGCGAGCATGGCGCGCAGCGCGGGCAGGCCCGCCGGGTAGTCGCCGTGGGTGTGCGCGTACGGCGGCAGCTCCTCCAGGGCGCCCTGGACGCCGCGGGTCAGCCACGGCTCGGGGGCGGGCAGGGCGGCGCAGCCGAGGTCGATGAGGGAGCCGAGGGTCTCCGGGGGCAGCGGTTCGAGGCCGCGCGCCGGCAGCGGGTTGCCGGCCGGGACCGCGGTCCAGCTGCCGGCGCCGCGCCGGGACTCCAGGAAGCCCTCGGTGCGCAGTGCCTCGTAGGCGGCGGCGACGGTGGTGCGGCTGACGGTGAGGGCGAGGGCCAGTTCGCGCTCGGCGGGCAGCCGGGCGGCGACCGGCACCCGGCCCTCCAGGACGAGCAGGCGGATGCCGTCGGCGAGGGCGCGGTAGGCGGGCGGCTTCCGCCCGCCGGGGCCGGCGGGGCGGGGCGACTGGGCCTGGAGCTGCCGCGCGAGCTGCGCGGCCCCGACGGCCGAAGTCCACTGAGCCATGGAAATCAGTCCACCTTCATCGAATTGGCCATGGTTGGCATCCGTTCTCCCGCCACAGAGTGGCACGAGTCGGTCCACCGTCACCACACCGGGCCGCGATTCCCACCCGTCACCACCACCCCTGGGGGGCACGCACATGTCCATCGCCTCCGGCGCGCGCGGCCGGCACCTGACCCGCCGGCTCGTCCAGCTCTACGCGGGCCTGGCCCTGTACGGGATCAGCTCGGCGCTGCTGGTCCGGGCGGGGCTCGGCCTGGAGCCGTGGGGCGTGCTCCACCAGGGCCTGGCCGAGCGGACGGGGCTGACCATCGGCGTGGTGTCGATCGTCGTCGGCGCGGTCGTGCTGCTGCTGTGGATACCGATCCGGCAGCGGCCGGGCCTGGGCACGGTGTCGAACGTGTTCGTGATCGGTCTCGCGATGGACGCCACGCTGGCGCTGCTCCCGGACGGCGACGGCCTGCCGGTCCGGATCCTGCTGCTGGCGCTGGGCATCGTGCTGAACGGCGTGGCGACCGGGCTGTACATCGCGGCCCGCTTCGGCCCGGGCCCGCGCGACGGCCTGATGACCGGGCTGCACCGGCTGACCGGCCGGTCGATCCGGCTGACCCGGACCCTGATCGAGATCGCGGTCGTCGCGACCGGCTTCCTGCTCGGCGGCTCGGTCGGGGTGGGCACGGTGCTGTACGCGCTGTCGATCGGGCCGCTGGCCCAGTTCTTCCTGCGCCTCTTCGCCGTCCCGGAGTCGGACCCCGTCGGCACCGGGGTCGCCGCGGAGTCACCGGAAGGCGCCATACTGCGGCGGTGACTCGCCTACGCCACCCCTACCTCGACCACCCGCACCCGCTGCCCTTCGCCCACCGGGGCGGCACGGCGGACGGCCTGGAGAACACCGCGGCCGCCTTCCGCCGGGCCGCCGCGGCGGGCTACCGCTACTTCGAGACCGACGTGCACACCACCGCGGACGGGATTCTCGTCGCCTTCCACGACGCGACCCTGGACCGGGTGACGGACGCCACCGGTCTGATCCGCGACCTGCCGTGGGCGGCGGTGCGGGAGGCCCGGGTCGCCGGCAAGGAGCCGCTGCCGCTCTTCGAGGACCTGCTGCACGAGTTCCCCGAGGCCCGCTGGAACGTGGACCTCAAGGCCGAGTCGGCGCTCGCCCCGCTGGTGGACCTGATCGCCCGCGCCGACGCCTGGGACCGGGTCCTGGTCGGCTCGTTCACCGAGGCCCGGGTGGCCCGGGCGCAGCGGCTGGCCGGACCCCGGCTGGCGACCTCGTACGGGGTGACCGGAGTGGCGGCGCTGCGGATGCGGTCCTTCGGACTGCCCGCCCCGCTGCGGGCCGGCGCGGTCGCCGCGCAGGTGCCGGAGACGCAGGGCGGGATCCGGGTGGTGGACCGCCGGTTCGTCCGGGCGGCCCACGCGCGCGGGCTCCAGGTGCACGTGTGGACCGTGAACGATCCGGAGCGCATGGACTCTCTCCTGGACCTGGGGGTGGATGGCATCATGACCGATCATCTGGAGACGCTGCGCGAGGTTCTGGTGGCCCGTGGGGCATGGGCCTGAGGCCGCGGGGCGGCCCGGCGACGGGGACGAGCGAGGGGGCGTGCGGCCGTGACCGCCGAGACGACCGGTCCTGAGGGGCCCATCACCGATCCCGCCGGGCGGAAGCGGGAGCAGCGCGGCTGGTACTTCTACGACTTCGCCTGCTCGGTCTACTCGACCAGCGTCGTCACCGTGTTCCTGGGGCCGTACCTGAAGACGGTGGCGGAGAACGCCGCCGGCGCGGACGGCCGGGTGCACCCGCTGGGCATACCCGTGGCGCCGGGTTCGCTCTTCCCGTACGCCGTCTCGGCGTCGCTGGTGGTGGCGATCGTCGCGATGCCGCTGGTGAGCGCGGCGGCGGACCGCTGGGGCCGCAAGAAGCCGCTGCTCGCGGCGGCGGCGTACCTCGGGGCGGGCGCGACGACCGGCATGTTCTTCCTGGAGGGGACCCGGTACCTGCTGGGCACCTTCCTGCTGATCGTGGCGAACGCGTCCTTCGCCGTCGCGATGATGCTCTACAACGCCTACCTGCCGCAGATCGCCGGCCCGGAGGAGCGCGACGAGGTGTCCTCGCGCGGCTGGGCGTTCGGCTACACGTCGGGCGCGCTGGTCCTGGTGCTCAACCTGGTGCTGTACTCCGCCCACGCGTCCTTCGGGCTGGAGGAGGGCGAGGCGGTCCGGATCTGTCTGGCGTCGGCGGGGCTGTGGTGGGGCGCCTTCGCGCTCATCCCGCTGAAGCGGCTGCGGGACCGGCGGCTGCCGCCCGCCGCCGGCCGGCCGGCGGGCGAGGGGGCGGTGGGCGCGGGCTGGCGGCAGCTGCGGTCGACGATCCGGGACATGCGCCGGCACCCGCTGACGCTGGCGTTCCTGCTCGCCTACCTGGTCTACAACGACGGGGTGCAGACGGTGATCTCGCAGGCGGCGATCTTCGGCGAGGAGGAGCTGGGCCTGGAGAAGACCACGCTGATCACGGCGGTGCTGCTGGTGCAGGTGCTCGCGGTGGCGGGCGCGCTGCTGATGGCCCGGTTCGCCCGGTCGTACGGCGCCAAGCGGACCATCCTGGGCGCGCTGGTGGTGTGGACGGTGATCCTCGCGGCCGGGTATCTGCTGCCGGCCGGGGCGCCGGTCTTCTTCTACTGCCTGGCGGCGGCGATCGGGCTGGTGATGGGCGGCACCCAGGCGCTGTCCCGCTCGTTGTTCTCGCATCTGGTGCCGGAGGGGAAGGAGGCGGAGTACTTCTCGGCGTACGAGCTGAGCGACCGCGGGCTGAGCTGGCTGGGGCCGCTGATGTTCGGCCTCGTGTACCAGCTGACGGACAGCTACCGAGCTGCCATCATCTCTCTCGTGATCTTCTTCGTGGCCGGTTTCGCGCTGCTCGCCAGGGTCCCCGTACGGGACGCCGCGCACGAGGCGGGCAATGTCGTACCCGAGCGAATTTAGACGCGGAAGTGAAAGGCCGGTAGTGTACGCGTTTGGCCTGCCAGGCGGACCGTTACTGCGTGCTGCTTTGGTGAAGACGCCGTGTCACATCTGCCGCCGGATGTGACAAAACGGGCACTGGTGGGTACAACAAGGGGCGGCACGACGGGCGACGCATGACCCGGAACGGGAATCTTTATCGCCGACCGGACGTTGACCGGATGACGACGACAGCGACACCTGTCCTGTGGGCGACAAGCCCGGGAGGCACGATTCATGAGTGAGCGAGCTCTTCGCGGCACGCGCCTCGTGGTGACCAGCTACGAGACCGACCGCGGCATCGATCTGGCCCCGCGCCAGGCCGTGGAGTACGCATGCGAGAAGGGCCATCGTTTTGAGATGCCCTTCTCGGTGGAGGCGGAGATTCCGCCGGAGTGGGAATGCAAGGTCTGCGGAAGCCAGGCGCTTCTGGTGGACGGCGACGGACCCGAGGAGAAGAAGGGCAAGCCGGCGCGTACGCACTGGGACATGCTCATGGAGCGGCGCACCCGCGAGGAGCTGGAGGAGGTCCTCGCCGAAAGGCTGGCCGTCCTGCGCTCCGGCGCCATGAACATCGCGGTGCATCCGCGCGACAGCCGCAAGTCCGCCTGACGGACGCCACGGCAGAGCTACGCCGAGGGGCCCGGTACACGATCCGTGTACCGGGCCCCTCGGCGTTCCCGTGCCGTACACCCCCGGTCAGGGGGTCAGCGGCGGGCGCTGCCCGTCACCGGGGCGGTACGGGCCCTGGGGCGCGTCGTCGCGGACCACCTCACCCTGGACCACCTTTCCGTCCGGCCGGTGCATGCGAGCCTGCTGGAAGGCGTCCTGGAAGCTTCCGGGAGGTGCGGCGGCCATCCGGCGCTCGACGGCCCGCTCCGCGGCGCGCCCGAGGGCGGCGCGGACCGGGGGCACGAGCAGCAGCAGACCGGCGGCGTCGGAGAGCAGGCCGGGGATCATGAGCAGCAGGCCGCCCAGCATCAGGAAGCCGTTGCGGTCCTCGGCGCCCTTCCGGTCGGCCTCGGCCGGGACCGTGCCGCTCTGCGCGGCGGCCTGGGCCTGCTGGAAGGTGGAGTTCAGATGGGCGAAGGCCCGCCGGCCGGCCCGCTTGACGACGGTGGCGCCGAGAACGGCGCCGCCGACGAGGAGCAGCAGCACGGTCAGTCCGCCGGCCACGTCCGCCACGACGGTGAGCAGCCAGATCTCCAGGACCAGCCAGGCGGCGAGGCCGAGGGGCAGGAAGGTGCGCGCGCGGGAGCGCTTGGGTGCGTGAGGGGGCGGTGCGCCGGTCGTCATGCGGTCCAGTGTGCCTGGCGCGCCGCAGGAACGTCGTAAGGAAAGGATCAGCCCGGACCGCGGGCGCGGTCCGGGCCGGGTGGTGCGGGGCGGGCGTCAGCCGCGCTTGCGGCCGACCAGCTTGGCGACCTTCTCGGCGCGGGCGGTGAGGCCCCAGCCGGTGACCCGCCACAGCGCCTCGACGAGGATGTCGCGGCTCATCTTGGAGTCGCCGATCTCGCGCTCGACGAAGGTGATGGGGACCTCGACGACGTGGAAGCCGGCGGCGACGGCCCGGCGGGCGAGGTCGACCTGGAAGCAGTAGCCGGCCGAGGCCACGTTCTCCAGGCCCAGGCCCTCCAGGGTCTCCTTGCGGAAGGCGCGGTAGCCGCCGGTGACGTCGCGGATCGGGACGTCGAGCATGACGCGGGAGTAGAGGCTGCCGCCGCGGGAGATGAACTCGCGGGACTTCGGCCAGTTCACGATCCGGCCGCCCGGCACCCAGCGGGAGCCGAGGACGAGGTCGGCGCCCTTCAGGGCGGTGAGCAGCCGGGGCAGTTCCTCGGGCTGGTGGGAGCCGTCGGCGTCCATCTCGACCAGCACGTCGAAGCCGTGGTCGATGCCCCAGCGGAAGCCGGCCAGGTAGGCGGCGCCGAGCCCTTCCTTGCCCTTGCGGTGCAGGACGTGGACGTGGTCGTCGTCGGCCGCGAGCTCGTCGGCGAACTTGCCGGTGCCGTCGGGGCTGTTGTCGTCGGCGACGAGGATGTGCGCCTCGGGCACGGCTTCCCGTACGCGCGCGACGATCGGCCTGATGTTGTCCGCCTCGTTGTAGGTCGGAATGATCACCAAAGCCTTGCCGAGCGGGCCGTAACGCCTCACGCCACCGTCGTTCACTACTGCCCCTTCGGATACAGACACAGGCCCCCACCTTAGCGAGGTCTCCGGCGTGGTCTGGTCCTGCGGGGTGTGAGACGTGCGACGCCGGACCGGGCGGGGTGCGGTGCGGGGCCCGGCGTCCTTCGGTCCGACCCGGGACCCGCTGGCTGCGGATCGGCCGAAGGCCGTTGTCTACTGAACGTCCGGGCCCCACCCGGGTCGCACCTTCCGCCGGTGAAACCTTCCCTCGCGGCCGAGGCGCGGGCGGCGGTCGGCATCGGCGGGGAGGCGTGGTCCGGTCGGACGTCCTGTGGTGGACGCGGGAGAACCTACCGGGCCGGGACGGTCGGCTGTCAACACCCGTTTGACCTGCGGAGTTACCGAGAAACCGCAGGCCGGAGGGGAAGATCCGCAGGTCGGGGGCGAACCCGTGGTGCGTACACCCGGGCGGCCGTCAACCGCACATCACTCGTTCGGCCGTACGAACACCGTCTGCCCGTGCACCACGGTCCGCAGGCAGACGGGGAGCTCGACCCCGGGGGACAGATCAGGCAGACCGGGCGTCCCTGAGCGGGGGTCGGTGGACCAGCGGGCCACCCGGTCGTCGGGGGCCTGGACGACCAGCTCGCCGGTCCGCCAGACCGCGTAGTCGGCGGGGGCGCCGGGGACGAGGACGCCGGCGTCGTCCCGGCCGACCGCGCGCCAGCCACCGCGCGTGTGGGCGGTGAAGGCGGCCCGGACCGAGACCCGGTGCTCGGGGGTGCGGTGGAAGGCGGCGGCCCGGACGGTCCCCCACGGGTCGAGCGGGGTGACCGGGCTGTCCGAGCCGAAGGCGAGCGGCACGCCGGCCCGGAGCAGGGCCGCGTACGGGTTGAGGGTGCGGGCCCGCTCGGCGCCCAGGCGCTCGGCGTACATGCCCTCGTCGCCGCCCCAGAGGGCGTCGAAGGCGGGCTGGACGGAGGCGGTGAGGCCGAGCTCGGCGAAGGCGGCGACCGTCTCGGGGGTGAGCATCTCGGCGTGCTCCACCCGGTGCCGGGCGGCCCGGATCCGGGCCAGGCCGAGCTTGTCGGCGGCGGCCCGGAAGCCGTCCACGACGGCACTGACGGCGGCGTCGCCGATGGCGTGGAAACCGGCCTGGAGGCCCGCCTCGGTGCAGGCGACGACGTGGGCGGCGACCGTGGCGGCGTCCAGGTGGGCGGCGCCGGTGCGGCCGGCCGCGTCCGCGTACGGCTCGTGGAGGCAGGCGGTGTGCGAGCCGAGGGAGCCGTCGGCGAAGAGGTCGCCGGCCGCGCCGAGGGCGCCGAGCGCGCGGGCCCGCTCGATGTCGAGGTCGGCCCAGTAGCCGACCACGCGGGGGCCGGGCTCGCTGCGGGCGAGGTCCATCAGACCGGTGAAGTCGTCCTCGGAGGAAATCCGCGGCCCGCCGCACTCGTGGAGGGTGCCGATGCCGAGGGACGCGGCGTGCGCCCGGGCCGCGCGCTGGGCCTCGGTGCGCTGGCGGGCGGAGACGGCCCCGAAGGCGGCGGCGCGGACCGCGTGGTGGGCGTCGCCGGTCAGCGGCTCGCCGTCGTGGAAGCCGTCGAGGCCGCGGACGCCGGGGACCAGGTCGAGCAGGGCGGTGGTGACGACGGCCGAGTGGACGTCGATCCGGGTGAGGTAGAGGGGACGGCCGCCGGTCAGCGCGTCGAGCTCGTCCCGGCGCGGGGCGCGCCGCTCGGGCCAGCGGGAGGCGTCCCAGCCGTGCCCGATGAGGATGCGGTCCTCGGGGCGGGCGGCGGCGTGGGCGCGGACCAGCTCCGCCGCCTCGGCGAGCGAGGCGGCGGAGGAGAGGTCCAGGCCGGTGAGGGCGAAGCCGGTGGCCGTGGTGTGGACGTGGGCGTCCACGAAGGCCGGGGTGACGAGCGCGCCCTCCAGGTCGATCACCTCGTCCACGCCGGCGGCGAAGGCGTCGGCGGCGCCCTCCTCGCCCACCCAGGCGATGTGGCCGCGCTCCACCACCATGGCGGTGGCGAAGGGATCGGCGGGGCTGTGGACTTCTCCACCGCGCAGGAGCACGGTGCGGTGTGCGCCGGAGTTCAGGGTGTCGCTCATGCGACCAGGCTAAATGCGCGGCGGCCTGGCTTCGTACGGGGTGGACAGGACGACGGTGGTGCGGCTGGAGACGTGCGCCTGGGAGCGGATGCGGCTGAGCAGGTGCTCCAGCTCCAGCGGTGTGGCCACACGGACCTTGAGGATGTAGTTCTCGTCACCGGCGACGCTGTGGCACGCCTCGATCTCGGGGATGTCGGCGAGCCGGTCGGGGGTGTCGTCGGGGGCGCTGGGGTCGAAGGGTTTGACCGAGATGAAGGCCGTCAGCGGCAGACCCACCGCCTCGGGGTCGACGACGGCGGCATAGCCCCGGATGACACCGCGCTGCTCCAGCCGGCGGACGCGCTGATGCACGGCCGACGTGGACAGGCCGGTGGCCTTGCCCAGGTCGGTGTAGCTCATGCGCCCGTCCTTGACGAGCAACTCCACGATCTGACGATCCAGCTCCTCCATGCGCCGACCCTATTGCGCCGAAGGGTCCCGGGCCCAGCCGGGTGCGGGCCGTATGCACCGCTATCGGCCGCCGCGGGGCACCTGCGACCGGCATGTGACGAACGCCACAGGCCTGGCCGGTGCTCGGCGGCCCGCGCACGGTTATGCGGACGCCCGCATGGGAAGGGCTTGCTGTGGTCCCGGCCGCACAGTACCGGCCGACCTGTCCGAGGGGGAGTTCTCCATGCTGGAGCCCGTTGATTCCGTCGACACGTCCGATGAGTTCGACGCGTACGACACGTTCGAGATGTTCCGGGTGATCTGCCCGGAGTGCGATCAGCCGATCGCCCTGCTGGCGGACGAGGACGCGCTGCCCGAGCACGCGCTGTGCCCGTCCCCCTGGAACCCCTTCACGCTCACGGTCTGCCCGGGCACCGGACGGCCCGCCGCCGAGGCCGACTCCGCCGACGAGGAGGCGGGCGTCCAGGAGCAGGACACCGCGCTGCTGCTGACGCTGCCGCAGGGTCTGGACTGGCGGACGCAGCCGTTCTCGCACATCGGCGGCCCGGGCTCGCGGCCGATCCGCGCGGCGCAGCTGCGCCGCGCGGCCTGAGTCCCGGTCCGGGGTTGGCGGTCGCGCGCCGGCGCGCGACCGCCGGGCGCCGGGTAAGGGGCGAACTGGCGCCCGAATCCGTCCGGCGGTGACCCGGCGGGGGCGGGGTGCGTTGGTCCGGGCATGACCACGCTGTACTCCCCATCCAGCGGAGTCGGTCGGCATCGGCAGACCGAACCGCGCGGTGAAGAATCGGTTCCGCACCGGATTCCGGGCGGGACGGCCGCGCCCGCCCCGGCCCCCGACGGCCCTCCGCCGGCGCCCGGGGACACCCCCGCTCCGGCGGCCGTGCCGGCGCCCGCCGCGCCGGTGCCCACGCTGGTCGCGGCGCCCGCTCCCGTACCGGCTCCGCTGCCCGCGCCGGTGCCCGTGCAGGTCCACCCAGACCCGCCGATCTACCAGGCGCTGCACGCGCTCTGGGCCAGCCAGGGGCGGACGGTGCCCGGGCACCGGGACGCCGAGTGGGCCCGGCTCGCCGCGGGGCCCGTCTGGGCCGACCGGACCGTGCGGGTCAGCGGCACCCTGGTCGCGCCGGTGCGGGGACGCTGACCGCCCGCCGGGTCACATGAGACCCGCGCGGGTGACGAGGACGGCGAGAAGGACGACGAGGGTCCAGCCGAGGACGTGCTCCAGCAGCTCGGGACCGCGGTCGTCCTGGGGGCCGCCCGTGCGGGTGCGCGTGAGGAGACGGCCGGCGGAGGTGGTGGTGGCGCTCATGGCCACCACGATGAGGCACGCGCCCGGCACCCGGCCAGAGACGTCCCTCACACCCCCGCCCGCCCCGGGGCCCGCTCAGAGCACCCCGACGGCCCCAAGTGCCTTGCGCTGCGCGGGAGTCGGCCGGTCGGGGAAGTACAGGTAGCAGACCCCTCCTGTGCCCGACACCACTTTCCCGCTCGCGTTGTACCGCTTCGTCCGCAGCCAGACGTTCTCCCACTCGCGGCGCCGGTAGACCCGGCGAACGGCCTCGTTGGTCGGAGAGGCCGGGTCGTTGGCGATCACGTCGCCGTCGGCGGTGAAGCCGATCACCGTCATGAGGTGGCCGGAGGTGCCGTACCCGGCGCCGGTCAGCTCCTCCGCGCGGAAGGACTGGGAGGTGATGGCCGGGATGCCGGCCCAGATCAGGGTCTCCAGGTCGGTGAGCGAGCGGAGCCGGGTCACCACCGCGTTCAGGTCGGGGTACGAGGCCGCGTAGGCGGCGTTGAAGGGCCAGTTCCCGCAGCCGGAGTACTGGTGGTCGTAGGTGAAGCGGGCCGCGTGGCAGACCTGCGGGTCGGCGAAGTCCGGATTCACCCAGGCCAGGTCGTCGGCGGACGGGCCGCGGCCCCAGTACTCGACGATCATCTGCGAGGAGGTCGGACTGCACCACGCCTCGCCGCCGTTGTCGTATTCGGGGTACTGGCCGATGTGGGTGTTCTGCGAGTAGCGGGGCACCGCCAGTTCGCGGGCGAGGCCGGGCACGGAGGCCGGGACCGTGAACCGGTCCGGGACGTCCGACGCCATCGCGCCGACCCGCCACACCGTGGGCGTGAGCGACGTGCCCGGACGGCGGTAGAGGGTCAGCCGGAGGCGGTACGCGACGAGCCGGATGCCGCTCGCCGGATCGTCCACCGCGAAGGTGTCCGTCCAGACGGTGCTCCGGCCGTCCGTCTGGTCGTCGACCGAGGTGCGCTTGATGTCGCCGTCGCCCGAGGCCCAGCGGCCCATCACGAACCACGGCGTCCCGGTCCCGTCCCCGTACGTGCCGGAGAGCTCCACCTGCAGCCAGGTGCCGGCCGGCGTGCGGGCATTCCAGGAGGCGATCACCTCGGTCGCGGGCACCGCCGGGGTGTGCGCGGGCGAGGTCCAGCGGGCGTACTCCCAGGCGGAGGTGCGGCCGGTGTGCGGGTCGGTGTAGTCGGTACGGCCCACGGGGGCGTCCAGGACCAGGCCCGGGCGGTACCCGGCGACGGCCCGGGTGCCCTCGGCGTCCCCGGACCGCCAGTCGGTGTACGTCGACCAGAAGCGGTTGGCGACGGTCGCGGAGGCCGACGGGCCGGCCCCCTCCTCCGTACCGCCGGGTTCGGAGGCCGAGGCGGGTGCGGCTCCGGCCGCGGCCGTGCCGGCGGCGGCCGCGAGCGCCGCGGCGAGGACGGTCCGGCGTGAGGCTGATCCGGGCATGGCGAGGACCCCCAGTCGAGGACGGAACGGCGATCGGGCGGGCTGCGCGGGCCCACTATCCCGGCTCGGCCGGACGTCCGCCAGCACTTCGGCCCGCGTCGCCTCCCCCGTCATGGGTATGGACCACTGACGGCGACACCGCCCTGACCTGGACGGGCACCCCTGACCTACCCTGGGCGGCATGGACGACCTCGACCGCGCGGCCCGCGCGCTGCGCCGGCTGCCGCCCTCGCTCGGACCCGTCCGGCTGGTCGCGGTCGACGGCCACGCGGGCTCCGGCAAGTCCACCCTCGCCGGCCGGCTCGCCGCCGCGCTCGGCGGCGCCCCCGTGCTGCGCCTCGACGACCTCGCCACCCACGAGGAGCTGTTTTCCTGGACCGGCCGGCTCCGCGAGCAGGTCCTGGAGCCGCTGTCGCGCGGCACGACCGCGCGCTATCACCCGTACGACTGGAATCTCCGGCGCTTCGGCCCCGCCCGCGCGCTGCCGCCGGCGCCGGTGGTGCTGGTGGAGGGCGTGGGAGCCGGGCGGCGGGAGCTGCGCCCCCACCTGGCGTGGCTGCTGTGGATGGAGCGGCCCGCCGGAGCCTCCTGGGAGCGGGGCCGGCGCCGGGACGGGCCGGAACAGGCCGCGTTCTGGGACGGCTGGGTGGTGGCGGAGACTCGCCATTTCGCCGAAGACCCGTCGCGGCCCTTCGCCGACACGCTGGTACGGGAGCGGACCGAGGGGTACGACTGGCTTCCCGGGCCCGCTGTGACGACGACCCCGACCCCCGCCATCACCCACCGTGACGGCGTGATGGCGATGGACTGAGCCTGTGGAACTCCGCTTCCGCAAGTCCCCCGAGGGCGCTTGACCCCGGGGGCGTGCAGGTCTTACGTTCTCAATGTGCGGCTTTTCGACAGCCGCCGCAGACACGAAGCCCCCGGTTGTTCCCCCGTGATCGGGGGCTTCGTTCTGCCCTTCCGCGGCCCCTCTGGACCCGCGTCCCGGCCCCGCGCTCACCCAGGGTCACCGCTTCCGGATCTTGCGCTTCTCCTTAAGCGCACCACCCCTGCGCAGGTACGATGCCCGCAGGTGCGGTCAAATCCCGTCCATACGCCGACGGTTGTGGGGGACCCGATGGACATCGGCACGCAGGGCGCGCAGGCCCCCGCCGAACTCGCCTGGCTGCGCGGAGTGGACGCCTACACGATGGGCGCCTACCCGCAGGCCGAGGAGGAGTTCCGGGCGGCCGTCCGGATCGATCCCGGCATGGCGGACGCCTGGCTGGGGCTGCACGCGCTCCGGGTCGACACGACGGCCGCGCTGCTGCGCATGTACCGCAACCGCGAGCGCTTCGGCGAACAGCGCACCCGGCACCGACGCACCCTCAACTCCTGGTACTGGCTGGGCTGGTGGGTGCAGCCGGTGCTCGAAAGCCCGCGCGACCTGCTGCTCGCGCACGCCTCCCACTGGCTCGACGGGCGGCACGTGCCGGAACTGGACCGCGCCCTCGCCGAACTGCCGCCGGTCGACACCGACCCCCAGGTCCGGTTCCTGCACGCCTGCCGCGCCTATCTGGTCAAGGACTGGGAGCAGCTGGTCCGGCACACCGAACCGCTCGTCGACGACCCGCTGCTCGGCATCGAGGCGGGTCTCTTCGGCGGCATGGCCCGGGTCCGGCTGGAGATGTACGGGCAGGCCGAGCCGCTGCTCTCGGCGGCCCTGATGCGCTGCCGCAGCGAGCAGCCGCAGCGGAAGGAGCTGCGCTACTGGCTGGCCCGGGCGCACGAGGGCACCGGCCGCAGCGCCGCCGCGCTGCCCCTCTACCGGGCGGTGCACCGCGTCGACCCGGCGTTCATGGACACCGCCGCCCGGCTCGCCGCCATCGCCGAGTACGACGGCTTCGACGGGCTCGACGGCATGGACGACCAGGCCGGTCTCGCCGCCGTCGTCCTGGGCACGGCGGGTGCCGGCCCCGGCCAGGACGGCACGGACACCGCCGCCGGGACGGAGCCCGAGATCGGGGCCCCGGGCACTCCGGGGGCTCCGGGCGTTCCGGGCGCTTCCGGCGGCGACGGGCCGCGCCGCTCCCCCGACCCCGTGCCGGCCGCGCCGCCGGAGGTCGTACGGCACAGCTCGCCGGTGCCCGCCCAGGCCGGGCCGCCGCGCTTCCCGGCCGGACCCACCGACCCGGTGCTGCTCGCCGAGGCCCTGGCCGAACTGGAGGGCATGGTCGGGCTCGATCCGGTGAAGCGGCAGGTCAAGGCGCTCTCGGCGCAGCTGGAGATGGCCCGGCTGCGGGCCGGGCAGGGGCTGCCGGTGCAGCCGCCGAAGCGGCACTTCGTCTTCTCCGGGCCGTCCGGCACCGGGAAGACGACGGTGGCCCGGATCCTGGGGCGGGTCTTCTACGCGCTCGGCCTGCTCGGCGGCGACCACCTGGTCGAAGCCCAACGGGCCGACCTCGTCGGCGAGTTCCTGGGCCAGACGGCGGTGAAGGCGAACGAGCTGATCGACTCCGCGGTCGGCGGGGTGCTGTTCGTCGACGAGGCGTACGCGCTCTCCAACTCGGGCTACAGCAAGGGCGACGCCTACGGCGACGAAGCCCTCCAGGTGCTGCTGAAGCGGGCCGAGGACAACCGCGACCACCTCGTCGTGATCCTCGCCGGCTACCCGGAGGGCATGGACCGGCTGCTCGCCGCCAACCCCGGGCTGTCCTCCCGCTTCACCACCCGGGTCGACTTCCCGTCGTACCGGCCGGCCGAACTGACCGCGATCGGCGAGGTGCTGGCCGCGGCGAACGGCGACGGCTGGGACGAGGAGGCGCTGGAGGAGCTGCGCTCGATCAACGCCCACGTGGTCGAGCAGGGCTGGATCGACGAACTGGGCAACGGGCGTTTCCTGCGCACCCTGTACGAGAAGTCCTGCGCCTACCGCGACCTGCGGCTCTCCGGCTACTCCGGCACGCTGACCCGCGAGGACCTGGCCACGCTGCGGCTCGCCGACCTGATGCAGGCGTACGGGGAGGTGCTGTCGGGCCGCGGTCCGGCGGACCGCGGCCCCCAGCAGGAACCCCCGTTCTGACCCGGGCGGCGCTTCCTAGCGCGCCGGCGCCGGCGCCGGGGCGGGCGTCAGCCGGTGCGCGGGGTCGCGGACCTCGCCCACCAGCATCTCCAGGACGTCCTCCAGGGCCACCAGGCCGAGGATCCGCCCGGAGGCGTCCGCGACCTGCGCCAGGTGGGTCGCCGCCCTGCGCATCACGGTGAGGGCGTCGTCGAGCGGCAGCTCGGCCCGGAGCGTCGCCATCGGGCGCCACAGCTGGTGCGGCACCGCCCGCTCCCGCTCCTCCAGGTCCAGGACGTCCTTCACGTGCACGAAGCCCAGGAAGACGCCCGGGCGCCGGCCTTCGGCGCGGACCGGGAAGCGCGAGTAGCCGGTGCGCACGGTCAGCTCCTCGATCTGGCGGGGGGTGACCGACGGCGGGACGGTGACCAGCGAGGCCGCGGGGATGAGGACGTCGGTGACCGGGCGGCTGCCCAGCTCCAGGGCGTCCTCCAGGCGCTCCTGCGCGGCCGGGTCGAGGAGCCCGGCCTGCCCGGCGTCCTCGACGAGGCGGCCGAGCTGGGCGCTGGTGAAGACGGCCTCGATCTCGTCCTTGGGCTCGACCCGGAAGGCCCGCAGCACCAGCCGCGAGCAGGCGCCCAGGGCTGTCGTCACGGGCCGGCAGAGCCGGGCGAAGCCCACCAGGGCCGGGGCGAGCCAGAGGGCGGTCCGTTCGGGCGCGGCCATCGCGAGGTTCTTCGGGACCATCTCGCCGATGACGAGGTGGAGGAAGACGACCGCGGCGAGGGCGATCACGTAGCCGAGCGGGTGGATCAGGCCGGCGGGGACGCCGGCGGCGTGGAAGGCCGGCTCCAGGAGGTGGGCGACGGTCGGTTCGGCGACCGCGCCCAGCGTGAGCGAGCAGACGGTGATGCCGAACTGCGCGGCGGCCATCATCCGCGGCAGGTTCTCCAGGCCGTACAGCACCTGGGCGGCGCGGGCGCCGCCGAGCGGCTCGATCTGGCTGCGGCGGACGGAGACGAGCGCGAACTCGGCGCCGACGAAGAAGCCGTTGGCCAGGACGAGGAGGACGGCGAGGAGGAGTTGCAGGGTGCTGCTCACCGGACCGCCTCCGCCATCGGCACCGGGGCGGTGCGCACGATCCGGACCCGTTCGGCCCGGAACCGGTCGACGCGGCGGACCGAGAGCCGCCAGCCGGGCAGTTCGGCCCGGTCGCCGGGGGCGGGGATCCGGCCGAGGAGGTCGGCGACGAGCCCGGCGACGGTCTCGTACGGGCCGTCCGGCACGTCGAGACCTATCCGGCGCAGGGTGTGGACCCGGCAGGAGCCGTCGGCCTCCCAGGCGGGGCGGCCGTCCTCGGCGGGTGCGGCGGCCAGCTCGGGGCGGGCGTCGGCCGCGGTGTCGTGCTCGTCGCGGACCTCGCCGACGAGCTCCTCGACGATGTCCTCCAGGGTGACCACGCCGGCCGTGCCGCCGTACTCGTCGACGACGACGGCGATCGGCTGCTCGCGGCGCAGCCGCTCCAGGAGAGCCTGCACGGGCAGCGTCTCGGGGACCAGCAGCGGCGGGACGGCGATCCGGCCGACGGAGGTGCGCGGGCGGGCGTCGGGGGCGACGGCGAGCGCGTCCTTGAGGTGGACCATGCCGACGACCTCGTCGATGCGGTCCCGGTAGACGGGGAAGCGCGAGAGGCCGGTGGCACGGGTCAGGTTGAGGACGTCGGCGGCGGTGGCGTCCCACTGGAGGGCGCTGACCTTCACGCGCGGGGTCATGACCTGCTCTGCGGTGAGGCCGGCGAGGGACAGGGTCCGTACGAAGAGGTCGGCGGTGTCCTGTTCGAGGGCGCCGGCCCGGGCCGAGTGCCGGGCGAGCGATTCCAGCTCGCCGGGGGTGCGGACCGAGTCCAGCTCGTCGGTGGGCTCGACGCCGAAGGCGCGGACGAGTCCGTTCGCCACCCGGTTGAGCAGGGCGATCACCGGCCGGAACACGGCCGAGAAGCGGCGCTGCGGGGCGGCGACGAAGCGGGCGACCTGGAGCGGCCGGGAGACCGCCCAGTTCTTGGGGACGAGTTCGCCGACGACCATCTGCACCGCCGAGGCGAGCAGCATGCCGGTCACCACGGCGACGCCGGAGGCGGCGCCCGCGGGGAGCCCGAGGGCGGTCAGCGGCGGGGCGAGCAGTCCGGCGAGCGCGGGCTCGGCGAGCATGCCGACGACGAGCGAGGTAAGGGTGATGCCGAGCTGGGTGCCGGAGAGCTGGAAGGACAGCTCGCGCAGCGCCGAGACGACGGTGCGGGCGCGCCGGTCGCCGGCGGCCGCGGCCCGCTCGGCCTCCGCGCGCTCGACGGTCACGAGACCGAACTCGGCGGCGACGAAGAAGCCGTTGGCGAGGATCAGGAGGAAGGCTGCCAGCAGGAGCAGCAGGGAGACGATCATGCCGCCGCCTCGGGGGAGAGGGCGGCGCGGGTACTACCGGACGATCCGTCCATTGCCGGAGGGAGTCACTCCTCGGGTCGAAGGGTGGCCTCGCCCGGCCGCCGGCGGGGGCGTTCCGGTACGACGCGAGGCGGTGGCGCACCGGGCGCCACCGCCTCAAGAGTAGTCACGCGAACGCCCCCCGTGGCAGGGGGGACGCCCCGGATGGGGGACGGACGGGGGTCTCCCCTGACGCCCGTGCGGGGGTCGTCCCGGACGCGGAGCCGGGGGCGCCCCCGGCGCGCGGGGCCGGTCCCGGCGCGGGGGGTCAGGCCGTCTCGGTGCCGGTGCCGTGGGAGTCGGCGAGGGCGCGCAGGGCGCGGGCGTCGCGGATGGCGGCTTCCTTGGCGATCCCGGGCTGGATGCCGAGGGCGGGCAGGCTGGTGCCGTCGCTGAGGTCCAGGAAGACCCAGGGGTCGCCGGGACGGAGGTTGACGCGGAGGATCTCCGCCCAGGCGAGGCGCCGGGTGCGGGTGATGTTGACGACCGTGACGCCCTCGTCGTCGGCGACGACCTTGGGGCGGCTCAGCAGCACCAGCACGCCGAGGAAGAGCGCGGCGGTGAAGACGAAGCTGGCCCGCTCCCCCGGTCCGAGCCGTTCCAGCATCAGCGCCACGGCGGTGATCGCCGCGAACATGGCGATCCCCACGGTCAGCAGGACGGCGCGGGTGCGGCCCGGCCGGAAGGTGACCGGGAGGGCGGGCGTGGGCTGCTCGGACATGGGGGTACCTCGGTGCCTGGAACGGTGCGGCAGGGGGTCAGAGACGGCAGGCGTGGATCGCGGTGGTGAGGATCGCGCGGGCGCCGATCTCGTACAGGTCGTCCATGATCCGCTGCGCGTCCTTGGCGGGGACCATCGCGCGGACGGCGACCCAGCCCTCGTTGTGCAGCGGGGAGATGGTCGGCGACTCCAGGCCCGGGGTGAGGGCGACGGCCTGCTCCAGGTGCTCGGCGCGGCAGTCGTAGTCCATCATCACGTAGCTGCGGGCCACCAGGACGCCCTGGAGGCGGCGCAGGAACTGCTGGACCTGCGGGTGGTCGGTGTCGGCGCCGTGTCGGCGGACGACGACCGCCTCGGACCGGAGGATCGGCTCGCCGATGACCTCCAGGCCGGCGTTGCGCAGGCTGGTGCCGGTCTCGACGACGTCGGCGATGATCTCGGCGACGCCGAGCTGGATCGCGGTCTCGACGGCGCCGTCCAGGTGGACGACGGAGGCGTCGATGCCCTGGTCGGCGAGGTGCTTGGCGACGATGCCCTCGTAGGAGGTGGCGATCGTCATGCCGCCGAAGTCCTCGGGGCCCTTGGCGGTGCCCGGGCGGGTGGCGTAGCGGAAGGTGGAGCGGCCGAAGTTCAGGGCCAGGATCTCCTCGGCGCTGGCACCGGAGTCCAGCAGCAGGTCACGGCCGGTGATGCCGATGTCCAGCTTGCCGGACGCCACGTAGATCGCGATGTCCTTCGGCCGCAGGTAGAAGAACTCGACCTCGTTCTCGGGGTCGATGACCACCAGCTCCTTGGACTCCTTGCGCTGGCGGTAGCCGGCCTCATGGAGCATGGCCGACGCAGGTCCGGAGAGGGAACCCTTGTTGGGGACGGCGATGCGCAGCATGGGGTGGGCTTCCTTTGCCTGGGAGTGGTGGGAGCGGGGGGTGGGGGTGCTCAGAGGTGGGCGTAGACGTCGTCGAGGGAGATCCCGCGGGCGACCATCATCACCTGGACGTGGTACAGCAGCTGCGAGATCTCCTCGGCGGCGGCTTCCTTGCCCTCGTACTCGGCGGCCATCCAGACCTCGGCGGCCTCCTCGACGACCTTCTTGCCGATGGCATGGACGCCCTTGCCGACCAGTTCCGCGGTGCGGGAGGTGGCGGGGTCGCCGGTCTCGGCCTTGAGCTTCAGCTCGTCGAAGAGCTCTTCGAAGCTCTTCCGGGTTTCGTTCGCCATGATGGTCCTAAGAGTACGGGGTGGGGGTCCGCTCCTCAGCGCCAGGGTTCGCTGACGGTGCGCAGCGTGGTGGCGGTGGCGACGGCGGCGGTGACCGCCTCGTGGCCCTTGTCCTCGGAGGAGCCTTCGAGGCCGGCCCGGTCGAGCGCCTGCTCCTCGGTGTCGACGGTGAGGACGCCGAATCCGACGGGTACGCCGGTGTCGACCGCGACCTGGGTGAGGCCCTGGGTGACGCCCTGGCACACGTACTCGAAGTGCGGCGTTCCGCCGCGGATGACGACGCCGAGCGCCACGACGGCATCGTAGCCGCGCCCGGCGAGGACCTTGGCCACGACGGGGAGTTCGAAGCTGCCGGGGACGCGGAGCAGGGTGGGCTCGTCGATGCCGAGTTCGGCCAGGGCGCGCAGGGCGCCGTCCACCAGGCCGTCCATGATCTTCTCGTGCCACTGGGCCGCGACGACCGCGACCCGCAGGTCGCCGCAGTTCTTCACGCTGAGGACGGGTGCGCCCTTGCCGCTCATGGTTCTCCTTGCAGGTCGTACGGGGGTGTGGTTACTGGTTGCCGCAGGTGGGGGCCGGGGAGCCGTCCAGCCAGGGCAGGTCGTGGCCCATCCGGTCGCGCTTGGTGCGCAGGTAGCCGAGGTTGTGCTCGCCGGCGGTGACGGGCATCGGTTCGCGGCCCTCGACGGCGAGGCCGTGGCGGGTGAGGGCGTCGATCTTGTCGGGGTTGTTGGTCATCAGGCGGAGGCTGCGGACGCCGAGGTCGGCGAGGATCTGCGCGCCGGCCGCGTAGTCGCGGGCGTCGGCGGGCAGGCCGAGTTCGAGGTTGGCGTCGAGGGTGTCGCGGCCGCGCTCCTGGAGCTCGTACGCGCGCAGCTTGGAGAGCAGGCCGATGCCGCGCCCCTCGTGGCCGCGGAGGTAGACGACGACGCCGCGGCCGGCCTCCTGGATGCGGTCCATCGACGCCTGGAGCTGGGGGCCGCAGTCGCAGCGCAGCGAGTGGAAGACGTCGCCGGTGAGGCATTCGGAGTGGACCCGGACGAGGACGGACTGGCCGTCGCCGATCTCGCCGTGGACGAGGGCGACGTGCTCGACGCCGTCGACGGTGGAGCGGTAGCCGTAGGCGGTGAAGTCGCCGTGGGCGGTGGGGAGCCGGACCTCGGCCTCGCGGCGGACGGTGGGTTCGGCGGAGCGGCGGTAGGCGATCAGGTCCTCGATGGAGATGATCGTCAGGCCGTGCTTGCGGGCGAAGGGTACGAGTTCGGGGAGCCGGAGCATCACGCCGTCCTCGCCGGCGATCTCGACGATCGCGCCGGCCGGGCGGAGTCCGGCGAGCCGGGCGAGGTCGACGGCGGCCTCGGTGTGGCCGGGGCGGGCGAGGACGCCGCCCTCGCGGGCGCGGAGCGGGAAGATGTGGCCGGGGCGGACGAAGTCGGACGGCTCGTGCCGGCCGCTCGCGAGCATCCGGAGGGTGGTGGCGCGGTCGGCGGCGGAGATGCCGGTGGTGACGCCGTGCTCGGGGCCCGCGTCGACGGAGACGGTGAAGGCCGTGCGCATCGACTCGGTGTTGTGCTCGACCATCTGCGGGAGGCGGAGCCGCTCCAGTTCGGCGTGCTCCATGGGGGCGCAGATGAGGCCGCGGCACTCGGTCATCATGAAGGCGACGACCTCGGGGGTGGCCTTCTCGGCGGCGATGACGAGGTCGCCCTCGTTCTCGCGGTCCTCGTCGTCGACGACGACCACGGGGCGGCCGGCGGCGATGTCGCGGATCGCCTGCTCGACGGGGTCGAGGACGAGGGTCTCGTCCGGGTCCCAGGCGTTCATGCGGGGGCTCCTTCCAGGGCGGGGGTGCGGGACCGGAGCCACCAGTCGCGCATGCCCCACAGGACCAGGGCGAAGTAGACGACGTAGACCAGGCCGGAGAAGGCGAGGCCGCTGCTGAAGGCGAGCGGGACGCCGACGAGGTCGACGAGCAGCCAGGCGAACCAGAACTCGACCAGGCCGCGGGCCTGGGCGATCATGGCGACGAGGGTGCCGACGAAGATGTACGCGTCGGCCCACGGGCTCCAGGAGAGCGACGGGTAGAGGGTGAAGAGCCCGCCGACGGCGAGGGTGCCGAGGACGGCGCCGCCCGCGAGGAGGCCGCGCTCCTTCCAGGTGGCGAAGCGGACGGCGATGGACCCGTCCTGGGCCTGCTGCCTGCCGCGGTTCCACTGCCACCAGCCCCAGGCGGCGACGCCGATGACGAGGAGCTGCTTGCCGACGCCGCCGGCGAGGTGGGCGGAGGCGTAGGCGCCGACGAGGATCAGGCCGGAGAGGAGCTGGGCGGGCCAGGTGAGGATGGAGCGGCGCCAGCCGAGGGCCAGGGCGATGAGGCCGATGGTGTTGCCGATCATGTCGGACCACATGATGTGCTGGTCGAGGACGGTGAACGCCTCGGAGTTGAGCCAGTTCACTTGACGTTCTCCTGTCCGTCCTTGCCGAGCAGCCGCTCGACGTACTTGGCGATGACGTCCACTTCGAGGTTGACCGGGGCGCCGGGCTGCTTGAGGCCGAGCGTGGTCAGGGCGAGGGTGGTGGGGATGAGGCTGACGGTGAACCAGTCGTCGCCGACGCCGACGACGGTGAGGCTGACGCCGTCGACGGTGATGGAGCCCTTCTCGACGACGTAGCGGGCGAGCGGGGCGGGCAGCCCGACCTTGACCAGCTCCCAGTGCTCGGACGGGGTGCGCTCCAGGACGGTGCCGGTGCCGTCCACGTGGCCCTGGACGATGTGTCCGCCGAGCCGGCCGCCGACGGCCATGGGGCGCTCCAGGTTGACCCGGGAGCCGGGCTCCAGGACGCCGAGGCTGGACCGCTCCAGGGTCTCGGCCATGACGTCGGCGGTGAACTCGCCGTCGCCGTGCTCGACGACCGTGAGACAGACACCGTTGACGGCGATGGAGTCGCCGTGCTGGGCGCCTTCCGTGACCAGGGGGCCGCGCAGCCGGAAGCGGGAGGCGTCCTCCAGCCGCTCGACGGCGACGACCTCGCCCAGTTCTTCGACGATTCCGGTGAACACGGTCAGGCTCCCTTGGGGGTGGCGGTGATGCGGAGGTCGGGTCCGATCGGCGTGGTCTCGGTGATGTCGAGCCGCAACGCCTCGGTGAGGGTGGTGATTCCGGCGTCGGCGAGGGCCTGCGGGCCGGCGCCGAGGAGGACGGGGGCGAGGTAGCCGACGACCTGGTCGACGGCGCCCGCGGCGAGGAAGGCGCCCGCGAGGGTGGGGCCGCCTTCGAGGAGGACGGAGCGGACGCCGCGCGCGTACAGCGCGGCGAGCAGCTCGGGCACGCCGACGCGGCCGTCGTGCAGCGGCAGCCGGAGCAGGTCGACGCCGGGCAGGTGGCGGGTGTCGGCGTCCTCGCCGACGACCAGCAGGGTGGGGGCTGCGTCGTCGAGGATCCGGGCGGTGGGCAGCAGCTCGGCGCGGGTGTCGAGGGCGACCCGCAGCGGCTGGACGGCGCCCTCGACGCCGCGGACGGCGAGGTGGGGGTCGTCGGTGCGGAGCGTCCCGCCGCCGACGACGACGGCGTCGGCCTCGGCGCGCAGCCGGTGGACGTCGGCGCGGGAGGCGGCGGAGCTGATCCAGCGGGAGGTGCCGTCGGCGGCGGCGACGCGGCCGTCGAGGGTGGCGGCGTACTTCCAGCGGACGAAGGGGCGGCCGGTGCGGACGGCGGTGAGCCAGGCGAGGTTGCCGGCCTCGGCCTCGGTCTCCAGGAGGCCCCGCTCGACGGTGACGCCGGCCGCGCGGAGGGTGTCGGCACCGCCGGTGGCCTGCGGGTTCGGGTCGGCGACGGCGTAGACGACGCGGGTGACGCCGGCGTCGATCAGGGCCTGGGCGCAGGGGCCGGTGCGGCCGGTGTGGTTGCAGGGTTCGAGGGTGACGTACGCGGTGGCGCCGCGGGCGCGGTCGCCGGCCGCGCGCAGGGCGTGGACCTCGGCGTGGGGGCCTCCGGCGCGCTGGTGCCAGCCTTCGCCGACGACGTGGCCGGTGGCGTCGGTGAGGACGCAGCCGACGACGGGGTTGGGGCTGGTGGAGCCGAGTCCGCGGGCGGCGAGCGTGATCGCCTGACGCATGGCGGTGATGTCGGCCTGCGGGGCCACCGGGTCCTCCTGCCTCTTCGGGCACGGACTCCGGGGCCTGTCGATGTCGACAGAGAGCGGGTACGACGGCTGCGCGCAGGGTGTGCCGGTACGGCCGGAGGACCGCGGGTGCGCCGGCGGGGAACCGCGGCGACCAGCGGACGTACGGCCGGCACACCCCGGTCAGGGGTCGCCCGCCGCGCACTGCCTCCCATCCGGACTTTCACCGTCGGTCCAGGAATCTCACCTGGTCAACCGGCCGCTGGCTGCGGACGGGTCGCGGACTATACCGCCGGTTCGGAATTACACCGACCCCGGAGTGCGCTGCTGCTGATACAGGGCCAGTGTGCCACGCCCTGTCGACGCCCATGCGTGCGCGCCCTGTGCGATGACTCACACGCTCCCACGGAATTCCTCTTTGGTCCAGACCTATTGACGCACTGGTCTAGTCCTCTTAAGGTCCGTGTCACCTCCGCGGAACGGCCCGCCGGTGTGCGCACGCCCCGGGCCCAACACGTACCACCCCCTTGTTCGTTGCGTGTTTCTTCTCCCTCCCCGAGGAGGACCTGATCGTGCTGTCCCCCACGACCAAGAGAGCGTCGCTGCTCGCGTCCGGCGCCGCCGTCGCCGGCCTGCTGCTCAGCTCGCTCGCGGGCGGCGTCTCGTACGCCGCCGACAACGAGTCCTGTCGCCCCGACGGCCTGTACAAGACGCCCGGCGTCGACGTCCCCTACTGCTCGGTCTACGACACCGAGGGCCGCGAGAAGATGGGCGCCGACCACCAGCGCCGCGTCATCGGCTACTTCACGGGCTGGCGCACCGGCAAGAACGGCGAGCCCGCGTACCTCGCCAACAACATCCCGTGGGACAAGATCACCCACATCAACTACGCCTTCGGCCACATCGGCGGCGACAACAAGCTCTCGGTCGGCACGGACGGCCCGAACAACGCCGCCACCGGCATGACCTGGCCCGGCGTGGCCGGCGCCGAGATGGACCCGGCCCTCCCCTACAAGGGCCACTTCAACCTGCTGAACAAGTTCAAGAAGCAGCACCCCGACGTCAAGACGCTGATCTCGGTCGGCGGCTGGGCGGAGACCGGCGGCTACTTCGCCGACAACGGCGACCGGGTGAACTCCGGCGGCTTCTACTCGATGGCCACCAACGCCGACGGCTCGGTCAACCAGGCCGGCATCGACACCTTCGCCACCTCGGCGGTCGACTTCATCCGGAAGTACGGGTTCAACGGCGTCGACATCGACTACGAGTACCCGACCACCATGAAGGACGCGGGCAACCCGCTCGACTGGACCTTCGCCAACGCGCGCCGCGCCGGCCTGGTCCAGGGCTACGCGGCCCTCATGAAGACCCTGCGCGAGAAGCTCGACGCGGCCGGCGCCGCCGACGGCAGGCACTACCTGCTGACCGTCGCCGCCCCGTCCTCCGGCTACCTGCTGCGCGGCATGGAGACCTTCCAGGTCCAGAAGTACCTGGACTACGTCAACATCATGTCGTACGACCTGCACGGCGCCTGGAACGAGTACGTCGGCCCGAACGCCTCGCTCTTCGACGACGGCAAGGACGGCGAGCTCGCCGCCGCCAACGTCTACGGCTCCGCCCAGTACGGCAACATCGGCTACCTCAACACCGACTGGGCCTACCACTACTTCCGCGGCTCCATGCCGGCCGGCCGCATCAACATCGGCCTGCCCTACTACACCCGCGGCCACAAGAACGTGCAGGGCGGCACCGACGGCCTCTGGGGCAAGGCCACCGCGGCCACCTGCCCGGCCGGCGCCGGCCTGACCAAGTGCGGCGACGGCGCCACCGGCATCGACAACCTGTGGCACGACAAGGACACCGCGGGCAAGGAGTCGCCCGCCGGCTCCAACCCGATGTGGCACGCCAAGAACCTGGAGAAGGGGATCGTCGGCGACTACGTCACGAAGTACGGCTTCCCCGCGAACACCACCCTGACCGGCACCTACGCCCGCAAGTACGACTCGACCCTGGTCGCGCCGTGGCTGTGGAACGCCGAGAAGAAGGTCTTCCTCTCCACCGAGGACGAGCAGTCCGTGGCCGCCAAGGCCGACTACGTGGTCGACCGCGGCATCGGCGGCACCATGGTCTGGGAGATGGCCGGCGACTACGCCTGGAACGCCACCAAGGGCCAGTACGAGATGGGCTCCACGCTCACCTCGCTGATGTACGACAAGTTCAAGGCCGCCACCCCGTACGGCGCCAAGAAGTCCAACAAGGCGCTGCCGACCCAGGCCGTGAACATCGAGACCGCCTTCACCGAGTTCAAGCTCGGCGACTCGAACTACCCGATCACGCCCAAGGTGAAGATCACCAACCGGACGAACACCACGCTGCCCGGCGGTACCGAGTTCCAGTTCGACTACGGCACCTCGGCCCCGGCCAACGCCTCCGACCAGTCCGGCTTCGGCACCAAGGTCATCAGCAGCGACCACACGGGCTCCAACGTGGGCGGCCTGAAGGGCGACTTCCACCGGGTCTCCCTGAAGCTCCCGGCCTGGCAGTCGCTCGCCCCGGGCGCCACGATCGACCTCTCGTTCAACTACTACCTGCCGGTGTCCACCCCCTCCAACTGGACGGTGAACATCAACGGCACCACCTACGCCCTCGCCGGCGACCTGGCGCGCGGCACGACGGTCGTGGAGCCGGGCACCGGCACCACCCCGCCCACCACGCCGCCGACGACGCCGCCCACCGGCTGCACCGCCCCGGCGTACGTGGCCGGCACGGTCTACAACGCGGGCAACGAGGTCTCCCACAAGGGCCACAAGTGGAAGGCCCAGTGGTGGACCCAGAACCAGGAGCCGGGCACGACCGGCGAGTGGGGCGTCTGGAAGGACCTGGGCGCCTGCTGACCCACCCCGCCTCCTGAAAGACCCCCGGCGGCGGTCCTCCGGCCCTTGGCCGCCGCCGGGCCGCCCGCTCCGCGCCGCGCCCCCCTGTCCGGGGCGCGGCGCGGTCGCGTTCCCGGCCACGCCCCCCTACGGGAACAGCGCGTCCTGCGCCGCGTCCCGGGCCCGCAGCAGCGCCCCGCGCAGGACGGCCGTGTCGCCGAGGGTGGTGGCCCGGACCTCGGTGCGCAGCGGGGAGAGCCCGGCCAGCTCGGCCTCGACGCGGGCGGCGAGCTCCGGGCCGCCCTGGTGGCCGGTCTCGCCGGCGAGGACCACGCAGCCGGGGTCGAGGACGGAGGCGACGGCCGCCGCGCCGACGGCGAGCCGGCGGGCGCAGGCGTCGAGGAAGGCCGGGTGCCCGGAGGCGAGGGCGCCGGCCGGGTCGAGGCCGTGCCCGGCGGCGAGCGCGTCGAGGGCGGCGGTGTTCACCAGCTCGTGGAAGCCGCCGGCGCAGTCGTGCGCCGAGGGCAGGCCGGAGGTGCCGGGCACCGGCAGGAAGCCGATCTCGCCGGCGCCGCCGGAGGCCCCGCGGCGCACCCGGCCGCCGAGGACGACGGCGGCGCCCACCCCCTGGCCGAGCCAGAGCAGCACGAAGTCCTCGCGCCCCCGGGCCGCGCCCTCGCGCAGCTCGGCGACGGCGGCGAGGTTGGTCTCGTTCTCGACGAGCACATGCGCGGGGAGCCGTTCCTGGAGCACGCCGACGAGCCGGCGGTGCCAGGCGGGCAGTCCGGTGGAGTCGCGGAGTTCGCCGGTGGCCGGGTCGATGAGGCCGGGGGCGCCGACGGCGACGGTGTGCAGCCGCTGGACGCCGGCCTCCCGGGCGGTGCGCTCCAGGAGGGCGACCGCCTTCTCGACGGCGGGGCCGGTGCCGGTGTCCTCGCCGACCGGGGCCGCCGCCTCGGCGAGCGGGGTGCCGAGCAGGTCGGTGACGGTGACGGAGACCGAGCGCATACGCACGTCGAGCGCGGCGAGGTGGGCGCGGTCGGCGACGAGTCCGTACAACTTGGCGTTGGGGCCGCGGCGTTCGGCGCCGGCCTCGCCGACGACGTGCACCAGGCCCGAGCCGCTGAGCCGCTCGACGAGGTCGGCGACGGTGGGCCGGGAGAGCCCGGTCAGGGTCTTGAGCTGGGCTGCCGTCAGCGGTCCCTCGTCCTGGAGCAGGCGCAGGGCGAGCCGGTCGTTGAGGGCCCGGGCGGTGCTCGGGGATGCGGCCATGCGGGGATCCTCTCAGACGCCTCCCCGCCGTCTTCTCTCCGGACCACTATTTATCAGGCAGGGTTCCTGATAGTTTACGGGCACACCACGCGACTCCGGGAGGGACCCATGGCGGCGGACACCGTCCTCAGCTCCGAACGGCTCCGGCGGGCCCGTTTCGCCGTCGCGGCCGTCTTCTGCGTCCACGGTGCCGTCACCGGCAGCTTCGCCACCCGCATCCCCTGGATCCAGGAGCACGCCGGGGTCAGCGCCGGCCAGCTGGGCCTGGCGCTCGCCTTCCCCGCCCTGGGTGCCTCGGTCGCGATGCCGCTGGCCGGCCGGATCAGCCACCGCCTCGGCGCCCGGACCGCGCTGCGCGGCCTGCTCGCGCTGTGGACCCTGTCGCTCACCCTCCCCTCGCTCGCCCCGAACATCTGGGGCCTGTGCGCCGCGCTCTTCGTGTACGGCGCCACGGCGGGCATGTCCGACGTGGCGATGAACGCGCTCGGCGTCGAGACCGAGAACCGGCTCGGCCGCTCGATCATGTCCGGCCTGCACGGCATGTGGAGCGTGGGCGCGCTGCTCGGCTCGGCGGCCGGCACCCTCGCCGCCCACCTCGGCGGCGACGCCCGCCTGCACCACCTGATCGCCGCGCTCGTCCTCACCGCCGCCGGCCTCGCCCTCTGCCAGGGCGTCCTCGACCCGGCGCCCGCCGAGGAGGAAGAGGCCCCGCCGCGCTTCGCGCTGCCGCCGAGGTCCGCGCTGGTGATCGGCGCCATCGGCTTCTGCGCGGTCTTCGCCGAGGGCGCCAGCCTCGACTGGTCCGCCGTCTACCTGCGCGACGAACTGGGCGGCTCGGCCGGTCTCGCCGCCGCCTCCACCACCGCCTTCGCCCTCACCATGGCCCTGGCCCGGCTGGTCGGCGACCGGGTCGTGGACCGCTTCGGCGCGGTCCGCACGGTACGGGTCGGCGGCGCCGCCGCCACCCTCGGCGGCGTCCTGGTCGTCCTCGCCCCGAACGCCGCCGCCGCGATGGCCGGATTCGGACTGCTCGGCCTCGGGGTCGCCGTCGTCGTCCCGCTCGCCTTCGCCGCCGCCGCGCGCAGCGGACCGAACCCGAGCCAGGCCATCGCGGGCGTCGCCACCATCACGTACACCTCCGGTCTGATCGCCCCGTCCGCGATCGGCGGCATCGCCGACGCCACCTCGCTGGTCTTCTCGTTCGGCCTGGTCACCGCGCTGTCCTTCGGCCTGGTGCTGGGCGCGGGCGTGCTGCGGGCCGCGCCGCGCGCGGCGTCGGCGGCCCCGGCGGGCACGGACGCCGCGAAGAGCGCGGGCCCGGTCGGCTGAGCCCGTACCGGCGGCTCCGCCGCACCCCTCCCCCGGCCGGTCCCGGCGCATACCATATGGCTGATCTTTTACGGCCCTGACACGACGGCCCGCCACGGCCGCCGGCACCGGAGAACGGGAGCGACCTCATGAACCTCGGCGTGCGCTGGACCCTGCACGGGGACGGGAGAACGCCCGCCCCCGGGGCCGTCGTCCGCCCCGACGAGCGGCTCTCCTGGCCCCGTACCGCCGGACTCGGCGCCCAGCACGTGGTCGCGATGTTCGGTGCCAGCTTCGTCGCGCCGGTGCTCATGGGCCTGGACCCGAACCTCGCGATCATGATGTCGGGCGTCGCCACGGTCATCTTCCTGCTGGCGACGCGCGGCACGGTCCCCTCGTACCTCGGCTGCTCGCTGTCCTTCGTCGGCGTGGCCGCCGCGATCCGCGCCTCCGGCGGCAGCAGCGCCACCGTCACCGGCGCCGTCCTCGTCGTCGGCGCGGTGCTCTTCCTCGCCGGTCTCGCGGTGCACCGCTTCGGTGCCCGGATCATCCACGCGGCGATGCCGCCGGTGGTGACCGGCGCCGTCGTCATGCTGATCGGCTTCAACCTGGCGCCGGTGACCGCCTCCACGTACTGGCCGCAGGACCAGTGGACGGCCCTGCTGGTCATGCTCTTCACCGGTCTCGCCGTGGTGTGCCTGCGCGGCTTCTGGTCCCGGATCGCGATCTTCCTCGGCCTGGTCTTCGGCTACGTGCTCTCCTGGGTGTCCGACCTGGTCTTCGGGAAGATCCACTCGATGTCCCCGGGCGGCGAGGTCACCGACCACTGGCGGCTCGACCTGTCCGGCGTCGGCAAGGCCGACTGGATCGGCCTGCCGTCCTTCCACGGCCCCAGCTTCGAGTGGTCCGCGATCCTCGTCGCGCTGCCCGTCGTCATCGCCCTGATCGCCGAGAACGCCGGCCACGTGAAGGCCGTCGGCGAGATGACCGGCGACGACCTCGACGGCAAGCTGGGCACCGCGATCGCCGCCGACGGCGCCGCGTCCATGCTGTCGACCGCCCTGGGCGGCCCGCCGAACACCACCTACTCCGAGAACATCGGCGTCATGGCCGCCACCCGCGTCTACTCCACGGCCGCCTACTGGGCCGCCGCCGGCTTCGCGCTGCTCTTCGGCCTCTGCCCCAAGTTCGGCGCGGTCGTCGCCGCCATCCCCGGCGGCGTCCTCGGCGGCATCACCGTCATCCTCTACGGCATGATCGGCCTGCTCGGCGCCCAGATCTGGATCAACGCCAAGGTCGACCTGCGCAACCCGCTCAACCTGGTCCCGGCCGCCGCCGGCATCATCATCGGCGTCGGCGGCGTGAAGCTGACCTTCACCGACACCTTCGAGCTCGGCGGCATCGCGCTCGGCACCATCGTCGTCATCACCGGCTACCACGTGCTGCGCGCCTTCGCCCCGGCGCACCTCAAGGCCGCGCCCGCGGAGGAGCCGCTGCTCGACTCGGGGACGAGCTCGTACGAGAAGGACTACGGCACGGAGCCCGGCGACGCGGCGAAGAGCTGAGGTATTCGCCCGTTCCGGCGAAGCCGGGCCCCGGAGACTCCCTCCCGGGCCCGGCGGCTGGAAGTCTGCCCCCATGGCGCAGACCCAGTGGACGGACGAACGGATCGGGCAGTTCGTGGCGGTCGACCCCGTCGTGGACCGGATGCGGTCGCTGCGGGCGGCCTGGCACCCCTCGGACGGCGTCGCCGTCTTCAACCGCGTGTACCTGACCGTCACCGAGGAGATCGGCCACGCCATCGAGGCGGGCGCCTTCGGGGACCGGCGGGCGGCGGCCACCCTGGACGTGCGCTTCGCCGAGCGGTACCTCGCCGCCGTCGACGCCCACGCCTCCGGTGTTCCCGGCCCGGCGTGCTGGCGGCCCCTCTTCCACTACCGCCGCCACCCCGGCGTGACGCCGCTCCAGTTCGCGCTCGCCGGGATCAACGCCCACATCGGGCACGACCTGGCGCTCGCCGTCGTCGACGCCTGCCACACCCTGGAGTGCGCCCCCGCCGACCTGGAGGACGAGTTCGACCGGGTCGGCGATGTCCTCGTCCTCCTGGAGGAGCGGATCCGCGAGGAACTGATGCCGGGCCCGGACCTCCTGGAGATCGCGGACCCGCTGACGCACCTGCTCGGTTGCTGGAGCCTGGACCGGGCCCGCGACGGGGCCTGGCTGGCCGCCCGCTCGCTGTGGCAGCTGCGGGCGCTGCCCGGGCTCGCGGGCGAGTTCACCGAGCGGCTGGACCGCTCGGTGGGCCTGGTGGGGCGGATGCTGCTCACGCCCCTGGCCAGGCCGTAGCAGCCCCGGGGATCAGTCCTCCGGCAGCTCGACCGGGGCGATCTCGTCGTACACGTCGCCCGGGCCCGGGTTGGTGGCGTCGGTCGCGCCGCCGAAGTGGTGCATCACGCCCCACACCGCGTTGAGCGCCGTCTGCACCGCGCCCTCGGCCCAGCCGGCCGTCCACGAGATGTCGTCGCCGGCGAGGAAGATGCCGCGCTTGTCCTCGGGCAGGCGGTCCTGCATGAAGTGGGTGAACAGGCGCCGCTGGTAGCGGTAGTGGCCCGGCAGGTTGGCCTTGAAGGCGCCCATGAAGTAGGGCTCGTTCTCCCAGGAGACCGTCACCGGGTTGCCGATGATGTGCTTCCGGATGTCGACCTTCGGGTAGATCTCGCCGAGCGACTTCAGCATGACCTCCATCCGCTCGTTCGCGGACAGCGGCAGCCACTTCAGGCTGTCGTCGCACCACGTGTACGAGAGGCAGATGACGGCCGGCTTGTCCGGGCCGTCGTCCAGGAGGTACGTGCCGCGGGTCATCCGGTCGGTCAGCGTCATCGACATGACGTCCCGGCCGGTCTCCTCGTCCTTGTCCAGCCAGAACGGCCGGTCGACGGGCACGAACAGCTTCGAGGACTCCATGTAGTGGGTCCGCTCGATCGCCGTCCAGTGGTCGATCGGGAAGAGCGAGTCGTCACAGGCGATCTTGGACAGCAGCATCCACGACTGGGCGGTGAAGATCGCCGCCGGGTAGGTGCGGATGTCGCCGGAGGCGTCCGTGACGGTGATCCGGTTGCCCGCCGTGCGGTTCAGCCGGGTGACGGCCGGCTTCGGCTGCCCGCCCTCGTGCAGCGAGGCCAGCGAGGTGCCCTGCGCCCAGTGGACGATCTTCTCCGGCTCGCGCTCCCACAGGCGCAGCGGCAGCTGCTGGGAGCCGCCGACGATGCCGCGGTGGTGGTCGTCGGCCTCGGTGTAGACGACCCGCAGGATCTCCAGGATGGAGTTGGGGAAGTCGGTGTCCCAGCCGCCGGTGCCGAAGCCGACCTGGCCGAAGATCTCGCGGTGCCGGAAGGACTTGAACGCCTCGGACTCGCAGAGGAAGCCGTAGAAGGTCTGGTTGTCGAGCTTCTCGACCAGCTTCGCCCAGATCTCGCGGATGCGCGGGACGTCCCGCTCGCGCATGGCGCGGTTCATGCCGGAGAAGTCGGCGCCCTCGTCCAGGCACTTGTTCCAGGCGGCGGCGACGTCGCGGTAGACCTGCGGCAGGTCGTCGATGCTCTCCGCGTAGTGGGACTCGCCCTTGAGGTCCACGACGGTCGAGGGGGTGGCCTCGGCCAGCGGGTTCGGGAAGGGGCGGGTGGTCAGCCCGACCAGGTCGATGTAGTGCTGGAGGGCGGTGGAGGAGGGCGGGAAGCGCATGGCGCCCATCTCCGCCGTCAGCCCCTCGGTCTCCGGGCCCTCGAAACCGACCGTGCGGAGCCGGCCGCCGATCTGGTCGGCCTCGTAGACGACGGGCTTGAGGCCCATCTTCATCAGCTCGTACGCGGCGATGATGCCCGACAGGCCGCCGCCGACGACCGCGACCTCGGTGCCGTGCTCGGTCGCGGGTATCTGGCCGAGGCCGGCCGGGTGGGCCAGGAAGTCGTCGTAGGCGTACGGGAAGTCCGGGCCGAACATGGTGATCGGCGGCTGCTGCTCGTCGGCGTGCTCGACGGCGTTGGGCACGGTGGACGTCATGGGGTACGGACTCCTTGCACGGAAAACGGGTGGGAGAGGCGGTGGGGGCGGCTCAGACGAGGGAGCCGTACAGGCCCGGCCTGCGGTCGCGGAGGTACGGGTTCTCCGCGCGGGAGGCCGCCAGGAAGCCGGGGTCGACGTCGCCGATCACCAACTCCTCGCCGCGGCCCGCGCGGGCCCGGGCGGTGCCGTCGGGGCCGGCGAGCGCCGAGAGGCCGACGAACTCGAAGTCGCCCTCGGTGCCGGCGCGGTTGGCGTACGCGACGTAGAGCTGGTTCTCGAAGGCGCGCACCGGCACCACGGAGAGCGGGACGATCTCAGCGGGGTGCATCAGCGCGGTCGGCACGAGGAGGAGGTCCGTGCCGGCCAGCGCCTGCGCCCGGACGTTCTCCGGGAACTCGACGTCGTAGCAGATCATCAGCCCGACGGTGAGGTCGCCGATCCGGGCCTGCACCAGGGGCTCGTCGCCCGGGGTGAACCACTTCAGCTCGAAGTCGCCGAAGAGGTGGGTCTTCCGGTAGTGCGCGAGGGGGGCGCCGTCGGCGCCGAAGAGCGCGGCGGCGTTGTAGATCACGCCGTGCCGCTCGGTGTCCCGCTCGGGGTAGCCGTAGCCGACGGCGAGGCCGTGGCGGGCGGCGATCTCCGCGACCGCGCGGGCCGACGGGCCGTCGGACGGCTCGGCCAGGCGGGCGATGTCGGCGCCGATGGCGTAGCCGGTGAGGAAGAGCTCGGGGGCGAGCAGCAGGCCGGCCCCCGCGGCGGCGGCCCGGCCGGCGGCCTCGTCGAGGATCCGCAGGTTCGCGGTCACGTCACCGAGCTGTCCGGAGCTCTGGAGCAGGGCGGTGCGCAACGCGGGCATGGTGGTCCTCGTGGGGGCGGAGGGGAGGGAGGGGCGTCTCCGGGAGACGTCCAAAACGGTACGGTTCCGGGCTCGGCCCGGACAAGACGGGACCGTTGCGGACCGACCGTCGAACCGTTGCACGATGTGCGACCGGAGTGGCGATTCGTTGCGTGGAGATCGGTCCGGGGTCGTACGCGCTCCCCGACCGGCGGCGTACCCCCGGATCGTCCGCCGGCGCGACGACCGGCCGGGGCCCGGGCGGAAGAGTGGGGCGCGTCCGATCGACCTGCCGGAAGGACCGCCATGAACCGCCCTACGAAGACCGCCGCCGTCGCCGTCGCCCTGCTGCTCGCGGCCGGGACCGCGGGCGCCGCCGGTGCCGCCCCCGCCCGGGACGGCGGCGCGCCGCGCGAGGCGGCCGCGCTGACCGGAGCGGCCTGGCTGGACCGCGCCCCGGCCACCGGCGAGAAGGTCCACTTCGCCTTCGACGCGCACCTGGCCTGGGCGGACCGCGACGACCCGAGGGCCGCCACCGGCACCTTCCGGTACCGCCACTCGCTGGGGGAGCGGGAGTTCACCGCGTCCGTACGGGTCGACTGCCTCGCCACCGGCGGCCCGGTGGCGACCGTCACCGGGATCGTCGAGGAGACGAACGTGCCGGGCCTGGCGAACCGGCGGGTGGGGGTGTCGGTGTACGACGACGGGAAGCGGGACCGGCTGGGCTACAGCTGGCTGGCGTCCGCCCCGCAGACCGACGAGGTGCCGCCCTGCAACGCCGCCGCCCCGCACGAGAAGGTCGTGCGGGGCGGCGGGGACTTCCGGGTGCTGCCGTGGGTCTACGACGGCATGGCCGGGTAGCGCCTCAGGCGGGCGAGCCCGAGGAGAAGCGCCGCAGCAGCGGCGACAGCACCAGCACCGACTTGGTGCGCTCCACGAAGGGCTCGCCCGCGATCCGCTCCAGCACGCGCTCGAAGTGGCGCATGTCGGAGGCGAAGACCTGGACGAGGGCGTCCGCGTCGCCGGTGACGGTCGACGCGGACACCACCTCCGGGTACCGCTCCAGACCCCGCCGGATGTCGTCCGGCGAGGTGTTGTGGCGGCAGTAGATCTCGACGAAGCCCTCCGTCTCCCAGCCGAGCGCGGCCGGGTCCACCCGTACGGTGAAACCGGTGATCGCGCCCTCGGCCCGGAGCCGGTCCACGCGCCGTTTCACGGCGGGGGCGGAGAGACCGACGAGCGAGCCGATGTCGGCGTAGCTGCGGCGGGCGTCTTCCGCGAGGGCGTGGACGATGCGTTCGTCGAGGTCGTTGAGTCGCACTACGGGTGGGTCACTTCTCTGCGTCGGTGGCCAGTCGGGAGCGGCGCATGCCGTACAGGAAGTAGAACACGAGGCCCGCGGCCATCCAGCCACCGAAGTACACCCAGGTGATCAGGTCGAGGCTGTACATGCTGTATCCGCAGCAGAGGAAGCCGAGGACGGCGAAGACCGGGCCGAAGGGCACCTTGAAGGAGCGCTCCATGTCGGGGCGGGTGAAGCGGAGCACCACGACCGCGATGTTGACCAGCGCGAAGGCGAAGAGCGTGCCGATGCTGGTGGCGTTGACCAGCTCGCCGAGCGGGACGACGGCCGCGAGGCCGCCGCAGAGCAGCGAGACGATGAGGGTGTTGGTGCGCGGGGTGCCGGTGCGGGCGTCGACCTTGCCGAAGACCTTGGGCACGAGGCCGTCGCGGGACATCGCGAAGAGGATGCGGGTCTGGCCGTAGAGGACGGTGAGGACCACGCTGGCGATGGAGATCACGGCGCCGGCGGCGAGCAGGGTGCCCCAGAAGCTCTGTCCGGTGACGTCGTTCATGATCGCGGCGAGGGTGGCGTCGGTGCCCTCGAACTTCTTCCAGTCCCAGGCGCCGACGGCGACGGCCGCGACGAGGACGTACAGCGCGGTGACGATGACGAGCGAGAGCATGATCGCCCGGGGCAGGTCGCGCGTGGGGTTCTTCGCCTCCTCGCCGGCCGTGGAGGCGGCGTCGAAGCCGATGTACGAGAAGAAGAGCACGGCTCCGGCGGCGCCGACGCTGCTCAGGCCGAGCGGCATGAAGTCGGCGTAGTTGCCGGACTGGAAGCCCAGGAAGCCGACGGCGCAGAAGAGCACCAGGGCGGCGATCTTCACCACGACCATGATCGTGTTGGCGCGGGCCGACTCCTTGGCGCCGCCGAGCAGGAAGACCATCGCGAGGACGACGACGATCAGCGCCGGCAGGTTGAAGACGCCGCCGTCACCGGGCGGCGCGCTGAGCGCGGCGGGGAGGGTGACGCCGAGCGTGCCGTCGAGCAGCTCGTTCAGGTAGTCGCCCCAGCCGACGGCCACGGCGGCGACCGAGACGCCGTACTCCAGCATCAGGCACCAGCCGCACACCCAGGCGACCAGCTCGCCCATCGTTGCGTACGCATACGAGTAGGAGGAGCCCGCGACCGGGATGGTGCCGGCCAGCTCGGCGTACGAGAGCGCCGAGAAGAGCGCGGTGAGGCCGGCGAAGACGAAGGCGAGCGTCACCGCGGGGCCGGCCTCCGGCACGGCCTCGCCGAGGACGACGAAGATGCCGGTGCCGAGCGTGGCACCGATGCTGATCATGGTCAGCTGCCACATCGAGAGCGAACGGCGAAGACTGCCGCCCTCACCCTGCCCACCCTCCGCGACCAGGCGTTCCACCGGCTTGCGGCGGGTGAGGGCGGTCAGGAACGGGGTCTTGCGGCCGGTCGGGGACTCGACCGGTGGGGCTGCGCCGTGGTCCAGCACTGCGGGGGCTCCTTATCGCTGCCTGTCGGTTCGACGGGGACGGCGACGGACCCGTGCCGGACGCGCGGGCACGCCGAGGCAGCCCACGGGGGCAGGAAGTCCGCCGAGCAGGCGGTCCCCGCCACTCCTGGTACGAGGCATGAGCCTAAGGCAGCAGCTTCGCACTTGTAACGCAGTGTTGTTGCGCAACGATGGATGATCATTGCGCACTTCGGGCTCGGACGGGGAAACATTGCACGCCTCCGCATGAATCGACACATCGGGGACAGGACGGAGGGTGTGCCGCGTCCCTTGACTCCGGGCCCCCGGTGGACCACCCTGCACGCGGCCGACCGGAGGGCGCGCGCGAGACGGAGGTGCCGTGTGAGCTGGCTGGATCCCGAGCCCTTCCTGCGCGGGACGGCGTGGCGGGACGGCGACCGGCCGGTCCGGGCCGACCCCGCCGACCGGGCGCGGCTGCCCTGGGACGTCGCGGAGCGGGCGGCGCTGCCGATCGGGGTCCGGGTGGAGTTCCGGGCGGAGCCGGGCACGACGGCGGTGGACCTGCGCTACCGGGCGGCCGTGCCGGCGGACGGGGACGAACTCCGGTCGCTGCGGCACGCGTTCGCGCTCTGGAGCGGCGGGCGGTGCGTCGGCGAGGTCTTCGCGAAGCCGGCGGCACGGGGCGAGGTACGGCTCCGGCTGCCGCCCGGCGGCGGGGAGTTCACGGTCCACCTGCCGGAGGCCCAGGCGCCCGTCGTGCGGGCCCTGCGGGGCGTCGGCGGCGCCCTCTCCCCCGCCCCGCGGCGGCCCCGCTGGCTGGTCCAGGGCGACTCGATCACGGAGGGCTGGTGGGCCACCCGGCCCGCGCACGCCTGGCCCGCCGCCGCCGGCCGCACGCTGGGCGTCGATCCGGTGAACCTCGGGTACGCGGGCGGGGCCCGCGGCGAACTGGTCCTCGCGGAGCACCTGGCACGGCTCCCGGGCGAGCTGCTGACCCTCGCGTTCGGCACCAACTGCTGGGACCGGGCCCCCGCGACCCCGGAGTGGCTGTACGCGACCGTACGGGCCTATGTGGCCGTGATCCGCCGCGGGCACCCCCGTACCCCGCTGCTCGTCGTCTCGCCGGTCCTGCGCCCGGCCGCCGAGCACACCCGCAACGCGGTGGGCGCGACGCTCACGGAGCTGCGCAGGGCGATGGAGCGGGCGGTCCGCGACCTGGCGGCGGACGATCCGCGCCTGGCGCTGCTCCCGGGCCGCCCGCTGCTCGGCCCGGAGCACCTGGCGGACGGCCTCCACCCCGACGACGCGGGCCACGCCCGGCTGGCGGAGGCGGTCGCCGGGGCGCTCCGCCGGTACGCGTGAACCCGCGCCCGGGAGGCCGGGCGCGGGTTCACGATCGGGCGGGGCGGAGCCGGGGGGGGTCAGCTCCAGCTGGCGTGCAGCGGCTTGCCCTCCGCGTAGCCGGCGGCGGACTGGATGCCGACGACGGCCTTCTCCTCGAACTCGGCGAGCGAGCCCGCACCGGCGTAGGTGCAGGAGGAGCGGACACCGGCGATGATCGAGTCGATCAGGTCCTCGACGCCCGGGCGGGTCGGGTCGAGGAACATCCGCGAGGTGGAGATGCCCTCCTCGAACAGCGCCTTGCGGGCGCGGTCGTAGGCGGACTCGTCGCTGGTGCGGTTCTTGACGGCACGGGCGGACGCCATGCCGAAGGACTCCTTGTAGGCGCGGCCCTGGGCGTCGTGCTGGAGGTCGCCGGGGGACTCGTACGTGCCGGCGAACCAGGAGCCGATCATCACGTTGGACGCGCCGGCGGCGAGCGCCATGGCGACGTCGCGCGGGTGCCGGACACCGCCGTCGGCCCAGACGTGCTTGCCGTACTTCTTCGCCTCGGCGGCGCACTCCATCACGGCCGAGAACTGCGGGCGGCCGACGCCGGTCATCATGCGGGTGGTGCACATGGCGCCGGGGCCCACGCCGACCTTGATGATGTCGGCGCCGGCCTCGATGAGGTCCCTGACGCCCTCGGCGGCGACGATGTTGCCGGCGACGATCGGGACCTGCGGGTCGAGCGCCCGGACGGTGCGGATCGCGCTGATCATCGACTCCTGGTGCCCGTGGGCGGTGTCGATGACGAGGGTGTCGACGCCCGCGTCGAGGAGCTGCTTGGCCTTGCCGGCCACGTCGCCGTTGATGCCGACGGCGGCGGCGATCCGCAGCTTGCCGTTCGCGTCGACGGCCGGGGTGTACAGGGTGGCGCGCAGGGCGCCCTTGCGGGTGAGGATGCCGGCCAGCTTGCCGTCCGCGTCGACCGCGGGGGCGTAGCGGCGGTTGGCGCCGTCCAGGGTGTTGAACGCCTCGCGGGGGTCGATGTCCGCGTCCAGCAGCAGGAGGTCCTTGGACATGACCTCGGCGAGCTGGGTGAAGCGGTCGACGCCGGTGAGGTCGGCGTCGGTGACGACGCCGACGGGGCGGCGGTGCTCGTCGACGACGACGCCGGCCTCGTGCGCCCGCTTGGGCAGCAGGGCGAGGGCGTCGGCGACGGTCTGGTGCGGCTCCAGCACGATCGGGGTGTCGAGGACCAGGTGGCGGCCCTTGACCCAGGAGATGACCTCGGTGACGACCTCGATCGGGATGTCCTGGGGGATGACGACGAGGCCGCCGCGGCGGGCGACGGTCTCGGCCATGCGCCGGCCGGCGATCGCGGTCATGTTGGCGACGACCAGCGGGATCGTCGTACCGGTGCCGTCGGGCGAGGAGAGGTCCACGGCCTGACGGGAGCCGACGGCCGACCGGCTCGGCACCATGAACACATCGTCGTAGGTGAGGTCGTACGGCGGCTTGACGTCATTGAGGAAACGCACGTGCTGACATCCCAGTCGTTCGGATCGGCCCCTAGGCATTTCAGCCAGGGGAAAAAGCACGTAGTTCATTCTCCCACGCCGGGGGCGCGGGACGCCCCGGGCGGATCGTCCGAGGCTGGCGCGGTGCGGTTCGTGCGATCCTCCCAACCCCCGAGGGCGAGGAGGACGGCGAGGCCCTCACGGCTGGTGCGGGCCGCCGCGGAGAAGACCTCCTGCGCGACGGCCCAGTCGTCGGGTTCCGCCTCGGCGTAAGCCTGCCAGCCGGTCACCACGATCGCCATGGGTTCGCGCATGTCCGCGAGGCGGTCGGCGAGGGCGTCCCAGTTGCGCCCGAACCAGACGGGCAGCGGGAGGGTCCGGACGCAGCGGTTCATGAAGGCCGTCTTGTCGGTGACCCCGTGCAGGTCGAGGACGACGGCGTCATCGAGGGTCATCCGCGACCACCTCCCGGAAGCTCGCGTAGTGGTCGTCCGTGTAGTACCTCTCCCCCTCCTGGCCGGTCACGATGCGGCGGGCGCCGCGGTCGCGTTCGCCGGGGGTGCGGACGGTGTACTCGTGGTAGTAGCCGCGTTCCCGGCGGGGCAGGATCCGCTCGAAGTTCCCGAAGACGGCGCCGTCCCTGGCGTACGGGAAGGGTCCGCCGGCCCGGATCAGTGCGAGGGTGTGCCGGGCCTCGGGCGGCAGTTCGGCCTCGCGGACGACGGGCAGACCGGAGACGCCCCGGGCCGAGGGGGCGGCCGGGGCGGCGGTGGTACGGGACGGGGCGGCGGTGGCGGTAGGCGTGCCCGTCCCGGTGGAGCAGCCGGTGAGGAGCAGCGAGAGTCCGGCCAGGAGCGCGAGCCCGAACCGGACGCAGCGAGCGATCATGTGCCGATGCTGTCACCGCCCGCACGGCTCCGCCCGGGGACGCGCCCGCACGGCCGGAGGACGCCCGCGGCTCCCCCGGCCCGCGCGGCCGCCGTCAGCGGCCGGCGCCGGTGTCCGGGTCCGTGCGGTCGAGCGCCGGGCGCGGGCCCGGGCTGAACTCGGTGAGCAGGTGGTCGGCGGCCGACCGGTCGGTGACCAGACTGGTGACGAGACCGGAGCGGAGCACCGCGCCGATCGCCGCCGCCTTGCGCTGGCCGCCCGCGATGGCCACGACCTCGGGGATCCGGCGCAGCCGGTCCGCCTCGACGGTGATGCACCGCTCGCCGAGGTCGCGCCCGACCCGGCGGCCCTCGGCGTCGAAGAGGTGCGCGGACATCTCGGCGGCCACGCCCAGGGAGGCGTAGTGGGCGCGCTCCTCCTCGGAGAGCATGTCGTGGACGGTGGAGATGCCCGGCTCCCAGGAGCCGATGGAGACGCAGGCCACGGTGACCTTGTCGAAGTACTCGAAGGCCCGGGCGATGCCGGTCTGGCTGCGCAGCGCGGCGGCCGTCGCCGGGTCGGGCAGCAGCATGGGCGCGTAGATGGGGTGGGCCTCGCCGCCGGAGACCTGGGCGGCGCGCCGGACCGCCTCGACCGAGCCGCGCTCGGCGGTCCCGGCGTCGTACACGCCGGTGAGCTGGACGACCGTGCACGGGGGCAGCCGGTCGAGCGCGGCGGCCATGTGGATGGTCGAGCGGCCCCAGGCCAGGCCGAGGACGTCGCCCTCGGTGACGAGCTCGCCGAGCAGGTCGGCGGCGACCTCGCCCAGGTTCTCCGGGTCGGGCGACTCGTCGTCCTCGGCCGGGGACTCGACGACGACGGCGTGGCGGAGCCCGTAGCGGGCGCGCAGCGCGTCGGAGCGTTCGGCGTCCAGCTCGGCCGGTACCCGGATCTCGATGCGTACGAGATCCCGCTCCAGAGCGGTCTCCAGGACCCGGGCCACCTTGAAGCGGCTCACGCCGAACTCCTCGGCGATCTGGATCTTGGACTTCCCCTCCAGGTAGAAGCGGCGGGCCATGGCCGCCGCCTGCACCAGCTCCGCGGGGCCCATCCGCAGGGCTGACCGTCCCGCCGACATTCCCGCCACCGCGATCTCCTCACTGCTGTTCACGCACCGCTGTCCACGGTCCGTGTTCGTTCACACTCTGGACCCGCTGTTCATCCTGTCAGAAACGGCGGGCCTTGATCAGTCCTGTCGGCGGCCCGTCGGACCGCGTTCACCGGCCGGAGGCTCAGTGGCCACATGCCCAGGCGGCACCGGCCGTGGCGGCGTCCGCCCTGGCCCGCAGCGCGGCCACCGCGGCGGCCGGGTCGGCCGCCCCGTAGACCGCCGAGCCGGCCACGAAGACGTCGGCGCCGGCCTCGGCGCAGCGCTCGATGGTCGCCTCGGAGACGCCACCGTCGACCTGGAGCCACAGTTCGAGACCGTGCTTGGCGATGAGCTCCCGGGTGCGGCGGATCTTCGGCAGCATGATGTCGAGGAACGCCTGGCCGCCGAAGCCGGGCTCGACGGTCATGATGAGCAGCATGTCGAGCTCGGGGAGCAGGTCCTCGAAGGGCTCGATGGGGGTGGCCGGCTTGAGCGCCATCGAGGCCCGGGCGCCCTTGGCGCGGATCTCGCGGGCGAGCCGGACCGGCGCGGCGGCGGCCTCCACGTGGAAGGTGACGGAGCCCGCGCCGGCCTCCACGTACTGCGGCGCCCAGCGGTCCGGGTCCTCGATCATCAGGTGGCAGTCGAGGGGGGTGCGGGTCGCCCGGCTCAGCGACTCGACGATCGGCACGCCCAGCGTCAGGTTGGGCACGAAGTGGTTGTCCATGACGTCGACGTGCAGCCAGTCGGCGCCGTCGACGGCCTGGGCCTCGTCCGCGAGGCGGGCGAAGTCTGCGGAGAGGATGCTGGGATTGATCTGCGCCATGTGCCAAGCCTGCCACGTTCTCGGGGACTTCTGAGCCGCGGTCCGGTGCGCGGTCGTTCCGGCACCGGACGTACTGGTACGGACCAGCGGAAACCGTCAGGCGGTCCGGCGGATCAGCGCCAGGTACATGGCGTCCGTGCCGTGCAGATGCGGCCACAGCTGGACGTCGGGGCCGTCGCCGAGCGCGTCGACGCCGGGGAAGTACGGGCGGGCGTCGATCAGCTCGCCGCCGCCGAGCCGCTTGAGGACGTCGTCGACGACGACCCGGGTCTCGGCGAGGTGCGGCGAGCAGGTCGCGTACCCGACGACCCCGCCGACCCGGACCGCCTTCAGCGCCTCGGTGAGCAGGCCGCGCTGGAGCGGGCCGAAGCCGTCGAGGTCCTCCGGGCGGCGGCGCCAGCGGGCCTCGGGGCGGCGGCGCAGCGCGCCGAGCCCGGAGCAGGGCACGTCGACCAGGACGCGGTCGAAGGAGCCCTCGCGCCACGGCGGGCGGGTGCCGTCGGCGGCGATGACCTGGTACGGACCGGGGTTGCCGGCCAGCGCGCGCTCGACCAGCCGGGCGCGGTGCGGCTGCTTCTCGGAGGCGAGCAGGGCGGCGCCGCGCTCGGCGGCGAGCGCGCCGAGCAGCGCGGCCTTGCCGCCGGGGCCGGCGCAGCCGTCGAGCCAGCGGGTGTCGGGGCCGTCGAGCGGCGCGTTCGCCAGGGCGAGGGCGACGAGCTGGCTGCCCTCGTCCTGCACGCCGGCCCGGCCCTCCCTTACGGCTTCGAGGGCGCCGGGCTCGCCGCCCTCGGTGAGCCGCAGGGCGTACGGGGACCAGCGGCCCGGCTCGGTCTCGGCGGCCCCGGCCAGCTCCTCGACCGTGGACCGGCCGGGCCGGGCGACCAGCGTCACCTCGGGACGCGCGTTGTCGGCCTCCAGCAGCGCCTCGATGCCGGCCCGGCCGCCGCCGAGCGCGTCCCACAGCGCGGAGACCACCCAGCGGGGGTGGGAGTGCACGACCGCGAGGTGGTCCTCGGCGTCCTGCTCGTACGGCGGGGCGACCTCGGCCAGCCAGGCGTCCAGGTCCTGCCGCGTGATCTTCCGCAGCACGGCGTTGACGAACTTCGCCCGCCCCTCGCCCAGCACCACCCGGGCCAGCTCGACGGTCGCGGAGACGGCGGCGTGCGGCGGGATCCGCGTCCCGAGCAGCTGGTGCGCGCCGAGCGACAGGACGTCCAGCACCGGCGGGTCGACCTCGCGCAGCGGCCGGTCGACGCAGGCCGCAATGATCGCGTCGTACGTGCCCTGCCGGCGCAGCGTCCCGTAGACCAGCTCGGTGGCGAGCGCCGCGTCCCGGGCCTCGAAGCCGTCCTTCTCGCGCGCCTTGCGCAGCAGCGGCGGCAGCACGAGGTTGGCGTACGCGTCCCGCTCGTCGACCGCCCGCAGCACCTCGAAGGCGAGCATCCGCACCGGGTCCTTCTTGGGCCGGCGGTGGGGCTTGGGGGGACGGCGACGTGCCTGCTCGCTCAAAGGTGCTCCGCGTGACGAAATGAGGGGTCGAACCCTCCCAGCCTACGTCCGCCCGCCGCTACCGGGGAAAACGCCCCTGCCGCACCGCGCAGCCGCCCGCGGCGATCAGGCAGGACACCGGTCCGGTGCCGCCCCCGTCCGCCTCGAAGGCGAGGAGAACGGCCGGCGGACCGCCGGTGATCCGGACCGCCTCGGCCCGTTCCGCGGGCGTGGGCTCGCGGAAGACGGGGTCCGTGAAGGCCGTCGGGCATCGCACGTAGAGGGTGTCGGTGAGCTCGACCTCCAGCCCGTGGTGGTAGGTCAGGTCGTACCCGGCGACCAGGGTGAGCCGGCTGCCGTCGAACCGGCGCACCTCCCAGTCCCACCACGACCCCTCGGGGAGGGACGGCAGGGTCACGCGCCCAGCCGCTCCCCCGGCGCGATGCGAACGCCGCGGGCCCAGTCGGCGGCCTTCATCGGCTTCTTGCCCTGGGGCTGGACCCAGAGGAGTTCGACGGCGTACGAGCCGGTGCCGGCGTACACGTTGTTCTTGCCGGCCGCGAGCTCGCCGGGCGCGAGGCCGGCGCGGTCGGGGACGGGCGCGGCCTGGATCAGCTTCAGGCGCTCGCCGCGGAAGACGGTCCAGGCGCCGGGGGCCGGGGTGCAGCCGCGGATCACCCGGTCGACGCGGAGGGCGGGGGCGGCGAAGTCGACGTGGGCGTCCTCGACCTCGATCTTGGGGGCGAGGCTGATGCCCTCGGCGGGCTGCGGCACGGCCTTGAGCGTGCCGTCCTCGATGCCGTCCATGGTGGCCGCGAGCAGTCCGGCGCCCGCGAAGGCGAGCCGGGTGAGCAGGTCGCCGCTGGTGTCGGTGGGGCGGATCTCCTCGGTGACCACGCCGTAGACCGGACCGGAGTCGAGGCCCCTCTCGATCTGGAAGGTGCTCGCCCCGGTCACCTCGTCGCCCGCCATCAGCGCGTGCTGGACGGGGGCCGCGCCGCGCCAGGCCGGCAGCAGCGAGAAGTGCAGGTTGACCCAGCCGTGCGCGGGGATGTCGAGGGCCTTCTGCGGCAGCAGCGCGCCGTACGCGACGACCGGGCAGCAGTCGGGGGCGATCTCGCGCAGCCGGGAGAGGAAGTCCTCGTCGCGCGGGTGGGACGGCCGCAGGATCTCGATGCCCTCCTCCTCGGCCCGCTGCGCGACCGGACTGGCCACGAGCCGCCGCCCGCGCCCGGCCGGGGCGTCCGGCCGGGTGACCACGGCGGCGACCTCGTGGCGCCCGGAGGCGAGCAGGGCGTCCAGGGCGGGGACGGCGACCTCGGGGGTACCGGCGAACACGAGCTTCATGGATGGCGACTGCCTGTCTGTCCGGGGACGTTACGAGCGACGCACCAGTCTAGGACCTGCCTCCCGCCCCGGCCCGGAGTGCGGCCGGCGGTCCCGGCGGCGGTCCGGGCGGCAGTTCCCCGAGAGGCCCGCGGGGCCCCAACGCCTGGCGTCGGCGGGCCCGGGGCGTGAGGGGGCGTACGCGGCGACGAGCGCCCCGCGCATATGCGTGTACGCCCCCGCAGCGTGACCCAACTCCCGGTGGCGCGTTGGTCAAGAGAGATTGACCGAATCGGGCCGTCCCCCCGCGGCCCGCCCTCCATCGCCGGTTCGAGAGGCTTTCACATGGCCGACCACGCAACCCACGACGCCCAAGCCCGGGCGAGTCTGCACCTGTTGGTGCGGGACATCGAGCGGGTCCGGCGGCAGGTGGACGCACTGCGCACGCTCACGGCCCAGCTGGGCAATGTCTACCGCCCTCGCCGCTCCGGCCCGTCCACGGGCTTCGTCGTCTACGGCCGCGCGCCCGCCCCCACCGTCCGGCTCGCCCAGGAGCTCCGCGACAGCGTCGAGACCCTGGTGACCGCCGCCGTCGAGTTCGACCGCTCCCTCGGCTTCTCCTGGGACGCCGTGGGCTCCGCGCTGGGCGTCACCAAGCAGGCCGTCCACCGCCGTTACGGGGCCCGCCGGGCGCCCCAGCAGCCCGTCGCGGAGCCGGAGCGCGGCCCCGAACCGGGCGCGACCCGGACGCTGCCGACCGTGCCGGCCGCCCGTTCGATGCCGCCGCAGCCCACCTCGGGGAGCGCCACCCTCCGCGACGAGCCCCGCTCGCCCGCCTTCCCCAGCCCGCGCAACGGCTGACCTCGCGGAGCCGACGACCGGCCGCCACCCCCTGGCCGAAGGGGGCGGCGGCCGTCGTCGTACCCGGGGGGGGCGCCGGGCGGGCGCGTCAGCCGATGTCCGGCGGGTCCACCCTGACCCGGACGGTGTCGCCGGTGCCGCGCGCCTGGCGGCTCGCCCGGGCGTGCTTGAGGGCCTGCGCCAGGGCCGCGCCGCTGCCGGGCGGGACCCGGACCAGGGCGCGGTCCCACTGCTCGCCCGGCGGCGGGTCACCGGGCCGGCGGGCGGCCCCGGGGCGGACCACCGGCAGCGGCACCGGCCCCAGGATCTCCGCGTCCATCGGCAGCGCCGCCGCCGCCAGGAACGTCTCGACCGCCTCGGGCGGCCCGCTGACCGCGGCCATCCGGGAGACCGGCGGGAAGCCCAGCTCGGCGCGCTCGGCCAGCTCCCGCTGGGCGTGCCCGACCGGGTCCCAGCGGACCAGCGCCTGCACGGGCCGGAGCGTCGGTTCGGCGACGACCACCACGGTGCCGCCCTCCTCCTGCCCGCGCACCAGCGAGGCCGCGTCCAGCCAGCGGCGCAGCGCCTCCTCGCCGGCCCGCAGGTCGGGGCGGCCGAGCAGCGCCCAGCCGTCGAGCAGCAGCGCCGCCGCGTAGCCGCCGTCGGCGACCGGTTCGGCGCCGGGGGTGGAGACGACCAGCGCGGGACGGTCCGGGACCCGGTCGAGGACGTGGTCGCGGCCGGAGGTGCGGACCGGCACGGCGGGGAAGACCCGGCCCAGCTCCTCCGCGGTCCGCCGGGCGCCGACGACCTGGGCGCGCAGCCGGGTGGAGCCGCACGCCTCGCAGTGCCACTCCGGGGCCTCGCGCCCGCACCACGCGCAGTGCAGCTCGCGCTGCTCGGGCGCCTCCAGCGGCCCGGCGCAGTGGCGGCAGCGGGCGGGCGTCCGGCACTGCTGGCAGGCGAGCCGGGGCACGTACCCCCGGCGGGGCACCTGGACGAGGACGGGGCCGGTGCGCAACCCGTCCCGCAGCGTCTCCCAGGCGAGCGACGGCAGCCGGGCGGCGCGCGCGGCCTCGTCGCGGGCGAGGAGGTCGTCGCCGACGGTACGGACCAGGGGCGCGGCCCTGCGGACCTGGTCGCGGCCGGCGGCGAGCGGCCGGGCCCAGCCGGACTCGACGAGCTGCGCGGCCTCGACGGTGCAGCCGGTGGAGCCGAGGAGGAACGCGCACCGGTCGTGGGCGGCGCGCAGCAGCAGCACCTCGCGGGCGTGCGGCTGCGGGGCGTGCGGGTCGCTGTGGCTGCCGTCGCCGTCGTCCCAGATGACGACGAGGCCCAGGTCGCGGACGGGCGCGAACATGGCGGCGCGGGTGCCGACGACCGCGCGCGCGGAGCCGCGCCGCACGGCGAGCCACTGCCCGTACCGCTTCTCGGGCCCGGCCTCGGCGGTGAGCACGGCGTGCCGCCCCTCCCCCAGGACGCCGGTCAGCGCCGCGTCGACCCGTCCGACGGCCCGCCCGTCGGGCACGACGACGAGGGCGCCGCGCCCGGAGGCGAGCGTGGCGGCGACCGCGCGGGCGATCTCCTCGGCCCAGTGCGGCCCCGGCAGCGCCGTCCAGACCGCCCGCGGCGTCCCGCCGCGCGCCAGCGACTCCAGGAACGCCGCCCCCTGCTCGTACCGCCCCCAGGTGCCCGGCGCGGGCGGCGCGGGCGGCGGCAGCGGCGCGGGCGAGGACCGCCGCTCGGCGGCGGCGCTGCGCGGCGGCACGGCGAGCTGGAGCACGTCGGCGAGGCTCCCCGCGTACCGGTCGGCGACCGCCCGCGCGAGGCCCAGCAGCTCGGGCCCGAGCACCGGCTCGGGCGACACCACGTCGGCGAGCGCGGCCAGCGGCCCGGAGTAGTCGGAGACGGCCCGCCGCTCGACGAGGAACCCGTCGATCAGCCGCCCGCCCTCGCGCCGCCCGCCCCGCACCTGCCCCGAACCGGCCCCGAACCGCACCCGCACCCGCACCCCGGGCCGGGCGACCTCGTCGAGCTCCTCCGGCACCGCGTAGTCGAAGAACTGGTCGAGGTGCAGCGCCCCCTTGTTCACCACCACCCGCGCGACCGGCAGCTCCTTCGCGAGCGCGGCCCCCCGCCACGTCCGCGGCTTGGCCTTCGGCACCTTCGCCTTCCGCACGGTCTCCCGGATCAGCGCAAGCTGCTCCACCCCCTCGCCGCCCCCGCCCTTCCCCTTCTCGCTGCTCACAGCCCCATACCTACCAGACGCCACCGACAGTGCCCGATGTCCATGGTCGGCCACACCCGTGGCCGAATCGGCGCTCTGTCACTCTCCCCCGCGCCGATGGAAACGTGAAACAGCGGGCACCGCCTTGTTGCCGCTCCGGCGGCGGCCCCAGGCTGGCAGCGGATCGATCACGAGGGGGCACGAGGTGGGGACGTTGTCGAAGTTCGGCCCGGAGCTGCGCCGCAGGCGGCTGGCGGCCGGGATGACGCTGGACGGTCTGTCCGCGCGCGTGCACTACAGCAAGGGCCAGTTGAGCAAGGTGGAGACGGGTGCCCAGCGTCCGACCGCCGAGCTGGCCCGGCTGTGCGACGCGGCGCTCGGCGCCGGCGGTGCGCTGGCCGCGCTGGCGCCCCCGCCCGGCGGGGCGCCGGCTCTGCTCGGCCGGCGGCGCGTCATGGCCACCGCGGCCGTCTCGGCGCTCGCCCTCGGTGTGCCGCCTGCCGGGGCCGCCTCGGGGGCGCAGGCCGTGGAGCGGGCCGCCGACGGAGTGGGCGGCCCGCTGGTGGACGGGGTGCGCGCGTTGTTCGACCAGTTCCGGACGCTGGGCCAGACGGCGCCCTCGGCCGCCGTCCTGCCCGCCCTGGAGGCGCAGACCCGGGCCCTTCCCGCACTCGCCGAAGGCGCGGGAGCCCGCTCGGCGCGGGAGCTGTACGTGCTCGCCTCGCGGTTCGCGGAGTACACCGGCTGGATGGCCCAGGAGAGCGGCGACGAGCACGCCGCGCTGGCCTGGACGGATCACGCCGTGCGTCTGGCGGCGGCCGGCGGCGATCCTCATCTGGAGGCGTACGCGCTCGTCCGCCGGGGGCTGCTGGCCTTCTACGCGGGGGACGCCCACACCACCGTCGACGTCGTCCAGGGCGCCCAGGCCGGACGATTACCGGCCCGCATCAGAGGGCTCGCCGCGCAGCGCGAGGCCCAGGGGCACGCCCTGAGCGGCGACCGGGACGCGTGTCTGCGCGCCCTGGACCGGGCGAGGACGCTCCTCGGCCGGGCGGCGGCGGACGGCGGCGCGGGCGCCCTTCCGGTCATCGGCACCACCCACCTCTCCGACCCCACGGCCATGACGACCGGCTGGTGTCTGCTCGACCTCGGTCTGCCGCGGCAGGCCGCCGAGGTCCTCGACCGGGAGGTGGCACGGATCCCGGCACGGGCGACCCGCACCCGCGTCCGCTACGGAGTCCGCCGGGCCCTCGCCCACGCGGTCGCGGGCGAGGTGGATCACGCGTGCGCCCTCGCCGTCCCGCTGCTGGCGGAGAGCGAGGCGCTGGCCTCGGCGACCATCCGGACCGATCTGCGCCGGCTCGCCCGGGTCCTCGCCCGGCACCCCCGCAACGCGCACGCCCGCGACCTCGCCCCGAGGTTCGCCGCGGCGCTGCAGGACCCGTTCCCGCCCGACCCCGCACGAGAGGAAGCATCGCGTGGCTGAGATCTTCATCAATTACCGCACCGGTGACGGAAACGAGATCGCCGCTCTGCTCGACGAGGCCCTGCGGACCCGCTTCGGCGACGACGCCGTCTTTTACTCGGGGCGCTCCGGCCGGCCCGGGGAGCGCTTTCCGTCCGCTCTGCGCACTGCGGTGCGGCGCAGCAGTGTCCTGCTCGCGGTGATGGGCCCCGACTGGGCCGGCCACCCCGGCCTGCGCCGGGAGGACGACTGGGTGCGCGTGGAGATCCTGGAGGCGTGGCGCTGCGGCGTCCACGTGATCCCCGTCCTGCGCGGGCGCCGGACGGAACGGCTCTCTCCCGCGGCGCTGCCGCCGGAGCTGGAGCCGCTGGCCGAGCTGAACTCACTGCGGATCGACTCGCAGAGCCACGCCGAGGGGACGGCGGCGATCGGGGACGCCATCGTCCAGCTGGTCCCCCGCCTCGCCGACCGGCACGCCGAGGCGGCCGGCGCGGAAGACGTCCGCGGCACGGACACCACCCAGAACGCGCTGGCAGGCGGCAACAGCGGCTTCAGCATCCAGAGCCGGGACATCGGCCGGATCGACACCGTCGTCACCAACCCGACGGGCCCGGTCAACACCGGGTCCGGCACGCAGAACAACCAGACCCACACGCACCGCCCGCACCTCACCGGCCCCGGGGCGGCCTATGTCGCCGGGGACAATCACGGCGGCATCTCGCACCGCTTCGGGCGTACGGAGAGGGACGAGGCCGACGGCCGATGAGCGAGGCGGCGTTCACGAGCGTCCAGAACCCGTCCGGGCCGGTCAACTCCGGTTCGGGCACGCAGAACAACTACCTTCACTTCCACCAGGTCGTGGGCTCGGCGGTACGCGTCCCCGTCTCACCGCCTCTGTCGCACGCCCACCTGGAGTGGCTGGGGCACCGCTTCGTCCCGCCCCGCGGCATGCGCACGGCGGCTCTCGCGCTGGGGGCCGAGCGAACCGTCCTGATCGACGCTCCACCGGGAAGCGGGCGCGACACCGCGGCGCGCATGCTCCTCAAGGACCTTCCGGACCCCCACGCGGCCCGTCGTCTCCTCCCCGAGGACGACGGCGCGGGCTTCGCGCTGTCGGGCGACCACGTGGGCGACGCCGACCGGCTGCTGCTCGACCTCTCCGACCTGCCGCACGCGGTCTGGACGACGCTGCAGCGTCAGCTCCCGGTGCTGCTGGAGAGCGTCCGGGAGCACCGGGCGTACCTGGTGGTGATCCTTCCTCACGGAGCGCCGGTCGGTGACGAGCTCGTGATTCACCGCGTCACCATCGAACGCCCTGACGCCATGCGTGTCCTCATGCGCACCCTGCGGGCGGAGGAGGTGCCGGACGTCCTCGCCCCGGAGCAGCTGGCGCCGGCCGTCCACGCCTTCCTGGCCGGACGCCCCGCGCTGAGCGAGGTGGCCCAACTCGCCCCGCTCATCGGCGAGGCCCGGCGCGCCGACCCCGGTGCGAAACCCGAGCTATGGTCGTCCGCCGCACTCGAAAGGCTGGTCCGTCCCGGCGACGCGGTCGCGGAGCAGGTGCGGAAACTGACCGACGGCGGACAGCGGGCGCTGCTCCTGACCGCCGCGATGCTGCCCGGCGCGCGGGTCGAGGTCCTTCACCACGCCCACCAGCGGCTTCTGACGGCCGTCGCGCACCCCCGCGACGACCGTCCGGTGTTCGAGCACGACGATCTGAGCGAGCGGCTCGATCGCGTCGACGTGACGGTCCGGCCGGACGGGTCCGTGGAATTCCGCCGGCCCGGCCTCGCCCCGGCGGTCCGCGATCACTTCTGGACCAACCGCCCGGACCTGTGGGACGTCTTCCGGCGCTGGGTCGACGCCCTCCTCCGGCTTCCCGGACTCAGCGACCGGAACCGTGACGAGCTCGTGGCGGCCTTCGCCGAGCAGATGCTCCGGCTGGGGCAGCAGGGGCAGCTGCTCGACGTCGCCCGGATGTGGAGCCGCCGGGACGAACCCCCGCTGCTGCAGGCCGCCGTCCAGGTGCTCGGGCACGCGCTCAGCGACCCGTTGGCCGGCCGGGCGTTCCGCAAGCACCTCTATGAGTGGTCGCGGGACACCCGTATGGACGCGTGGACGGCGCGGGTGCTCGTCGCCGTGTCCGCCGACGAGATCGCCACGAGCCACCCTGATCAGGCGCTGGTACGCCTGCACCATCTGGCCCGCGGGGGCAGTGGCCAGGCGTCCGGCGCGGACGACCGGCTCGTGCGGCTGGCCCGGACGGACGCCCGTCTGTACCGCAAGCTGCTGGACCGGCTCGCCCGCGGCCTGGCGCGGCACAGCGTCCCGGCGGACGCGCGCCTCTTCCGTGCCGCCGTCGCCCCGCCCGTGCTCCTGGAGGCGGGCACGGGGTCGGGGCCGCTTCTCGACGACGCGCGAACCCGCGACACCCTCACCACCGCCTGGCACGCCCTGATCGCCGTCTCGGGTCCGCACACGTGGCTGGGGACGGCGGAGGAGTGGCTGGCGGCGGCCCGCCCCGGCGACGACCGCGGGCCGCTGCTGCTCGGCGTGCTGGTCCGGGCGGCGACGCCCCTTCCGGACGCCCTCGACCGCCTGTACGTGGCATCCCTCCGGCATCCCTGTGCCTCCGAGGTCCGGCGGTTGGTGGACGCCGTCCAGGGGGTCGTACCGGTCCCGGAGCGCCTGGGCTGACCGCCCCCGCGCGTCCTGTTCCCGTCTTCCTTTCCCATGTTCCGTGCCGTCCGGCCCGACGTCGTCGTGCCGCTTCACCAGGGGGACCTCGCATGAGCTCCGGACTCAAGACCGTGACGGTCTTTCTCACGCTGATCGGCGGCCTGCTGATCGTGATCACCGGCCTGTGCGCCGGCTGGCCCTGGTGGTGCTGGCCGGCTGCCGCACTCGCCCTGTCCGCCGTCGTGGGGCTGGTGTCCTTCGTCTCCCGCAGACGCCGACCCGTGATCCCCCGGGAACACCTCCTGGAGCCGGACCGGCCCATCCGCCCGGTCGAGCGCTGGGAGGAGGTCGTCCGGAAGATCGCCCTGCCGAGCGCGTCCCCCGACTACGACTTCCTCGTCAGCGCTCTCGTCCGCTGGATTCCGGTCGAGGTGGCGCACGGGGCTCCGTGCGTCAGCGGCTCCGGTCTGGCCGTGGACGCCGTCCTCACCCGCGCCCGCGCGATCACCGCCGCGCACCCGCCGCACCGCGGCAGTCTCGTCCAGCACCAGCTGGCGGGCGTGCTCGGCACGATGGAGCAGGATCCGACCGGGCGGGTGCTCGCGATGGCGGAGAACGTCCAGGTGACCTTGTCGGATGCGGACCGCGAGCGGCTGGAGAAGCTTGCCGCCGTACGCAAGGACGAGGCCGTCTGGGAGCACGAGCGCAAATGGGAACAGAGCAAGCGCGCCTATCTGGGCGAGGACGTGCTGTCCTCGACCGGCAGCGCGGTGGTGTGGTGGCTCGCCAGGAACGACGACCGGGTGGACAAGGCCGTGGCCGACATCGGTCTCCTCGCCCAGCTCACGTCCGTCGCGAACGACGAGCCGGTCCCCCTCCCGCTCCAGCCGTACGTGACGCCCCCGGCTCCGCAGACCGAGACGGCCGAGGCTGCCGAAACGACAGAGACGGCCGGCATGGCCGCCGACCGCTTCCTGGCGGCGCTCGAAGGGCTGGGGCTCGACGACGGCCCCGCACGGCCGCTCCTCCTGCGCCGGGTGGCGGAGGCCGCACAGGCTGCGCGGCTGTCCGGCGCCGAAGCGCTGGACCGGCTCGCCGCCGAGGCGGAGGCCCGCCACCGCGATCCGCAGCCGCCCGGCCCGGCCGGGAACGCCGACGGCGACCTGCTCGCGGGAGACGTGGGCGCGCCCGGCCTCTGACACGAGAAGGCCCGGCACCCCTCCGGGTGCCGGGCCCTCCCCGTCGTGCAGCGCCTTACAGGCCGGCAGCCTTCTTCAGGGCGTCGACGCGGTCGGTGCGCTCCCAGGTGAAGTCGGGCAGCTCGCGGCCGAAGTGGCCGTAGGCGGCGGTCTGGGAGTAGATCGGGCGGAGCAGGTCGAGGTCGCGGATGATCGCGGCCGGGCGGAGGTCGAAGACCTCGGCGATGGCGTTCTCGATCTTCTCGGTCTCGATGGTGTTCGTGCCGAAGGTCTCGACGAACAGGCCGACCGGCTCGGCCTTGCCGATCGCGTACGCGACCTGGACCTCGCAGCGGGAGGCGAGGCCCGCGGCGACGACGTTCTTGGCGACCCAGCGCATGGCGTAGGCGGCCGAGCGGTCGACCTTGGACGGGTCCTTGCCGGAGAAGGCGCCGCCGCCGTGGCGGGCCATGCCGCCGTACGTGTCGATGATGATCTTGCGGCCGGTGAGGCCGGCGTCGCCCATCGGGCCGCCGATCTCGAAGCGGCCGGTCGGGTTGACCAGCAGGCGGTAGCCGTCGGTGTCGAGCTTGATGCCGTCCTCGACGAGCTCCTTCAGGACGTGCTCGACGACGAATTCGCGGATGTCGGGCGCGAGCAGCGAGTCCAGGTCGATGTCCGAGGCGTGCTGCGAGGAGACGACGACCGTGTCGAGGCGGACGGCCTTGTCGCCGTCGTACTCGATGGTGACCTGGGTCTTGCCGTCGGGGCGCAGGTACGGGATCGTGCCGTTCTTGCGGACCTCGGTGAGGCGGCGGGAGAGCCGGTGCGCGAGGTGGATCGGCAGCGGCATCAGCTCGGGGGTCTCGTCCGACGCGTAGCCGAACATCAGGCCCTGGTCGCCGGCGCCCTGCTTGTCGAGCTCGTCCTCGTCGCCCTCGACCCGCTGCTCGTAGGCGGTGTCCACGCCCTGCGCGATGTCCGCGGACTGCGACCCGATGGACACCGACACGCCGCAGGAGGCGCCGTCGAAGCCCTTCTTCGAGGAGTCGTAACCGATCTCGAGGATCTTGTTGCGGACGAGGGTGGGGATGTCCGCCCACGCCTTGGTGGTCACCTCACCGGCGACGTGCACGAGGCCGGTGGTGATCAGCGTCTCGACGGCGACGCGGGAGGTGGGGTCCTCCCGGAGCAGCGCGTCGAGGATGGTGTCGCTGATCTGGTCAGCGATCTTGTCGGGGTGCCCCTCGGTGACGGACTCCGAGGTGAACAGACGACGGGACACAACGCTCCCTGGGGTTGCAGCGGCTGCTGGCTACTCTCTTCGCGGACCGGCAGGGGGCTGCGCCCCGCGACGTTCCACGGACAGTCTATCGGGCCAGGTCGGACCTTGGACCAGGTGTCTCGACTGCTGGGTGGCCGGTGGCGGGCCGATCCAGCCAGGTAAGGGGCCGGACGGGGGTCCGGGGTGGGGCGCAGATCACTCGCGCGGCGGCGTTTCGCGCGCCCCTTCCCGCGCCCCCACGGCCCCGTCCGCCCGGTGCGGGCTCAGGCCGTGCGTTCCCGGAGGCGGGGCACGACCAGGTCCCAGACCGTCTCGGCGAGGGCTTCCTTCGGGCCGTACGGGACCGGGGTCTCGGTGCCGTCGGCGGCGAGGACCACGGCCTCGTTCTCCTCCGAGCCGAAGGTCTTGCGCTCGCCGACCTCGTTGACGACGAGGAGGTCGCAGCCCTTGCGGGCGAGCTTGGCGCGGCCGTTGGCGAGCACGTCGTCGGTCTCGGCGGCGAAGCCGACGACGACCTGGCCGGGCAGGGCGCGGTCGGCGGAGAGCTCGGCGAGGATGTCGGGGTTGCGGACCAGTTCGATGGTCGGCGCTCCCCCGTCGTCCGTCTTCTTGATCTTGCCGGTGGCGTACGCGGCCGGGCGGAAGTCGGCGACGGCGGCGGCCATGACGACCGCGTCGGCGTCGGCGGCGGCCTTGAGGACGGCCTCGCGGAGCTGGAGGGCGGTGCCGACGGGGACGACGTCGACGCCGGCCGGGTCGGGCAGGCCGGTGTTGGCCGCGACCAGGGTGACCCGGGCGCCGCGCGCGGCGGCGGCCTTGGCGAGGGCGTACCCCTGCTTGCCGGAGGAGCGGTTGCCGAGGAAGCGGACCGGGTCGAGCGGTTCGCGGGTGCCGCCGGCGGAGACCACGACGTGGCGTCCGGCGAGGTCCGGGGCGGTCGCGCCGCCGGCCTGACGGTGGCGGTGCAGGACACGGCGGCAGACCTCGAAGATCTCGCCGGGGTCGGGCAGCCGGCCCTTGCCGGTGTCGACGCCGGTGAGGCGGCCGACGGCGGGCTCGATCACGACGGCGCCGCGGCGGCGGAGCGTCGCCACGTTCTCCTGGGTGGCCGGGTGCTCCCACATCTCGGTGTGCATCGCGGGGGCGAAGACGACGGGACAGCGGGCGGTGAGCAGCGTGTTGGTGAGGAGGTCGTCGGCGAGGCCGTGGGCGGCCTTGGCGAGCATGTCGGCGGTGGCGGGGGCGACGACGACGAGGTCGGCGGCCTGCCCGATGCGGACGTGCGGGACCTCGTGGACGGTGTCCCAGACCTCGGTGGAGACGGGGTTGCCGGAGAGCGCGGACCACGTGGCGGCACCGACGAAGTGGAGCGCGGACTCGGTGGGGACGACGCGGACGTCGTGGCCCGACTCGGTGAACCGGCGCAGCAGCTCGCACGCCTTGTAGGCGGCGATGCCGCCGCTCACACCCAGAACGACCTTCGGCTTGGTCACGGTTGTCTCTCCCCACACGGCTGCGCGTGCTCGGCTGGCGGACGGCGGACGGGTCCATGAGACACCACAGGCCCGGCGGGAGTCCCGCCGGGCCTGTGGTGACGAACGCAACGCTCTTACTGAACGGGGCCCTCGACGGCCTCGGAGGTCAGCAGACCCGCGTTGATCTCGCGCAGGGCGATCGAGAGCGGCTTCTCGTGGACGTGGGTGTCGACGAGGGGACCGACGTACTCCAGCAGGCCCTCACCGAGCTGCGAGTAGTACGCGTTGATCTGACGCGCGCGCTTGGCCGCGTAGATCACGAGGCTGTACTTCGAGTCCGTGGCCTCGAGCAGCTCGTCGATCGGCGGGTTGATGATGCCCTCGGGCGCGGTGATGGAAGAGGACACGCTCTACCTTCCGAAGATGGATAAAAGATCAGACTACGTGCATCAACGTTAGCAGCTCGCGCGCGACGTCCTCGACGGAGGTGTTGACGAGCGTGGTGTCGAACTCCGACTCGGCGGCGAGCTCGACCTTGGCGGCGGCCAGCCGGCGCTCGATGATCTCGGGCGACTCGGTGCCGCGGCCGGTGAGCCGGCGGACCAGCTCCTCCCAGCTCGGCGGGGCCAGGAAGACCAGGCGGGAGTCGGGCATCGACTCCTTCACCTGGCGGGCGCCCTGGAGTTCGATCTCCAGGAGGACGGGCTCCCCCTTCTCCAGGCGCTCGACCACCGCGCTGCGGGGGGTGCCGTAGCGGTTGCCCGCGAACTCGGCCCATTCGAGGAGCTCACCGTTGGCGATCAGCTTGTCGAACTCGTCGTCCGAGACGAAGAAGTACTGGACGCCGTGCTTCTCGCCGGGGCGGGGCTTTCGTGTCGTGGCCGACACCGAGAGCCAGACCTCGGGGTGGACCTTGCGCATATGAGCGACGACCGTGCTCTTGCCGACCCCTGAGGGGCCGGAGAGCACGGTCAGCCGCGGACGTACCTCTGCTGCCATGCAGCGATTATTCCAGTATCGCCGGGGTGCCCGGGACGCCCGTCCCGCCGCGGCCCCCGGCCGGGGCGCCGGATCAGGCGCCGGCGCCGCCGAACTCGCGCTCCAGGGAGGCGATCTGGTTGGAGCCGAGGCCCCGGACGCGACGGCTCTCGGAGATGCCGAGCCGCTCCATGATCTGCTTGGCGCGGACCTTGCCGACGCCCGGGAGGGACTCCAGGAGGGCGGAGACCTTCATCTTGCCGATGACGTCGTTCTCCTGGCCCTGCTTGATGACCTCGTGCAGGGAGGCGCCGGAGTGCTTGAGTCGATTCTTGACCTCGGCCCGCTCCCGGCGAGCCGCGGCGGCCTTTTCGAGCGCGGCTGCGCGCTGTTCAGGGGTAAGGGGCGGAAGAGCCACGCCTACGTCACCTCGGATGTCGATCTGTCGGATACGGACCGGTGAGGACCTGGTGACCCACACCAGTGGAGCAACGTCCCACGACGTGACCGTCGGACGTCTCCCTGCCCCGGAGACTAGCGGGCATGGCCGCTCCAGTCAGCGAGAACAGCGGAAAAGTCCTGGTCAGCCTCTGCCGACCAGGACTTTTCAGGCATATCGACCCGGATTTCTGCCAAGTTTTCGTCAAGTGGTGACGCGGTCGGCCGTCCGGGGGCGTCGTCCGCTCCCACCTGCGGGGATGCCGGACCGGTGGCGGAGACCGGTCAGCCGGCGACGGCCGCCCGGATCTCGTCCGCGTACCGCTGCGCCGCGTCCCGCAGGGCGGACGCGTCCGGTCCCGCGCGCAGCACGCCCCGGCTCACGTTCGGCACCACGTTGCGGACCGCGTCGCCGAAGACGACCGGGAGGTCGGCCGGGGTCGCGCCCTGGGCGCCGATGCCCGGGGCGAGCAGCGGCCCGTTGATGTCGAGGTCGAAGGAGGACAGGTCGCCGAGGGTGGCGCCGACGACCGCGCCGAAGGAGCCCATCGGGGTCTCCCCCGCGTTCTCCTCCGCGAGGTGGGCGAGCATGGTCGCGCCGATCGTGCGGCCGTCCTCGCGCACGGCCCGCTGCACCTCGGCGCCCTCCGGGTTGGAGGTCAGGGCGAGGACGAAGAGTCCGGCGCCGGACTCGCGGGCCAGGTCGACGGCCGGCTTCAGCGAGCCGTAGCCGAGGTACGGGGAGACCGTGAGGGCGTCGGAGAAGAGCGGCGAGTCCTTCCGCAGGAACGTCTCCGCGTAGGCGGCCATCGTGGAGCCGATGTCGCCGCGCTTGGCGTCCATGACGACCAGCCCGCCGGCGGCCCGCAGGTCGGCGGTGGCGCGCTCCAGGACCGCGATGCCCCGCGAGCCGAACCGCTCGAAGAACGCGGCCTGCGGCTTGAAGACGGCGACGGTCTCCGCCAGCGCCTCGACCACGGTGTACGTGAAGCGCTCCAGGCCCGCGATGTCGTCCGCGAGGCCCCAGGAGCCGAGCAGGGACGCGTGCGGGTCGATGCCGACGCAGAGCGGGCCGCGCTCGTCCATGGCGGAGCGCAGGCGGGTGCCGAAGGAGGGGGTCACGAGGTGGCGGCCTTTCGGTGGTCGGCGCCGACGGCTTCGGCGATCGTGGCGTACGGGGAGGCCGCGAGGCGCGCGGCGAGGCCCTTGTGGATGGCGCGGGCGTAGCAGGGGCCCTCGTAGATGAAGGCGCTGTAGCCCTGGATCAGCGTGGCACCGGCGAGGATCCGCTGCCAGGCGTCCTCGGCGTTCTCGATGCCGCCGACGCCCACCAGGACGATCCGGTCGCCCACGCGCGCGTACAGGCGGCGCAGGACCTCCAGGGAGCGCTCCTTGAGCGGGGCGCCGGAGAGGCCGCCGGTCTCCTGGACGAGGGCCGGGGCGGAGGTGAGGCCGAGGCCCTCACGGGCGATGGTGGTGTTGGTGGCGATGATGCCGTCCAGGCCCAGCTCGACGGCGAGGTCGGCGACGGCGTCCACGTCCTCGTCGGCGAGGTCGGGGGCGATCTTCACCAGGAGCGGGACCCGGCGGTCGGTGACCGTGCGGTCGGCGGCCTCGCGGACGGCGGTGAGCAGCGGGCGCAGCGACTCGGTGGCCTGGAGGTTGCGCAGGCCGGGGGTGTTCGGCGAGGAGACGTTGACCACGAGGTAGTCGGCGTGGGCGGCGAGCCGCTCGGTGGACTTCACGTAGTCGGCGGCGGCCTCGGCCTCGGGGACGACCTTGGTCTTGCCGATGTTGACGCCGACAACGGTCTTGAAAACCGGCACGCGCGCGCGGAGGCGGGCGGCGACGGCGGCGGAGCCCTCGTTGTTGAAGCCCATGCGGTTGATCAGGGCCCGGTCGGGGACGAGGCGGAAGAGCCGCTTCTTCGGGTTGCCGGGCTGGGCCTCGCCGGTGACTGTGCCGATCTCGACGTGGTCGAAGCCGAGCATGGCCATGCCGTCGATGGCGACGGCGTTCTTGTCGAAGCCGGCCGCGAGGCCGAAGGGGCCGTGCATGCGGAGGCCCAGGGCCTCGGTGCGCAGCTCCTTGTGGCGGGGGGCGAGGAAGGCGGCGACGAAGGTGCGCAGGACCGGGGTGCGGGCGGCGAGGCGGATCCAGCGGAAGGCGAGGTGGTGGGCCTTCTCGGGGTCCATGCGCCGGAAGACGAGCTGGAAGAAGAGCTGGTACATGGTGGTGTCCTCATGAAGAGGGGGACACCGTTTCCGGTGTCCCCCTCGGTGGCTGCTAGTCGCGGGCCGCGGTCAGGTGTTCGGCGTGTTCCTGGAGGGAACGGACGCCGACGTCGCCGTGGTTGAGGGCGTCGATGCCCTGCACGGCCGCCGCCAGCGCCTGGACCGTGGTGAGGCACGGGACGCCGCGGGCCACCGCCGCCGTACGGATCTCGTAGCCGTCGAGGCGGCCGCCGGTGCCGTACGGGGTGTTGACGATCAGGTCGACCTGGCCGTCGTGGATGAGCTGGACGATGGTCTTCTCGCCGCCGGGGCCCTCGCCCTCGCTGAGCTTGCGCACGACGGTGGCGTTGATGCCGTTGCGCTTGAGGACCTCGGCGGTGCCGGAGGTGGCCAGGAGCTCGAAGCCGTGGGCCATGAGCTCGCGGGCCGGGAAGATCATCGAGCGCTTGTCGCGGTTGGCGACGGAGATGAACGCGCGGCCCTTGGTCGGCAGCGGGCCGTAGGCGCCGGCCTGCGACTTGGCGTAGGCGGTGCCGAAGACGGCGTCGATGCCCATGACCTCGCCGGTGGAGCGCATCTCCGGGCCGAGGACGGTGTCCACGCCGCGGCCGTGCACGTCGCGGAAGCGCGACCACGGCATCACGGCCTCCTTGACGGAGATCGGCGCGTCGAGCGGCAGTGTGCCGCCGTCGCCGGTCTTCGGCAGCAGGCCCTCGGCGCGCAGCTCGGCGATGGTCGCGCCCAGCGAGATGCGGGCGGCGGCCTTGGCGAGCGGCACGGCGGTGGCCTTGGAGGTGAAGGGCACGGTCCGGGAGGCGCGCGGGTTGGCCTCCAGGACGTAGAGGATGTCGCCGGCCATGGCGAACTGGATGTTGATCAGGCCGCGGACGCCGACGCCCTTGGCGATGGCCTCGGTGGAGGCGCGCAGCCGCTTGACGTCGAAGCCGCCCAGGGTGATCGGGGGCAGGGCGCAGGCCGAGTCGCCGGAGTGGATGCCGGCCTCCTCGATGTGCTCCATGACGCCGCCGAGGTACAGCTCCTCGCCGTCGTAGAGGGCGTCGACGTCGATCTCGATGGCGTCGTCGAGGAAGCGGTCGACCAGGACCGGCCGGGTGGGGCTGATCTCGGTGGACTCGGCGATGTACGCCTCCAGCCGGGTCTCGTCGTAGACGATCTCCATGCCGCGGCCGCCGAGCACGTACGAAGGGCGGACCAGGACCGGGTAGCCGATCTCGTCGGCGATCTTCTTCGCGCCGGCGAAGGTGGTGGCGGTGCCGTGCTTGGGGGCCGGCAGGCCGGCCTCCTCCAGGACGCGGCCGAAGGCGCCGCGGTCCTCGGCGGCGTGGATGGCCTCCGGGGAGGTGCCGACGACCGGCACGCCGTTGTCCTTCAGGGCCTGGGAGAGGCCGAGCGGGGTCTGGCCGCCGAGCTGGACGACCACACCGGCGATCGGGCCGGCGAGGGACTCGGCGTGGACGATCTCCAGCACGTCCTCGAGCGTCAGCGGCTCGAAGTACAGGCGGTCGGAGGTGTCGTAGTCCGTCGAGACGGTCTCCGGGTTGCAGTTGACCATCACGGTCTCGTAGCCGGCGTCGCTGAGGGCGAAGGAGGCGTGGACGCAGGAGTAGTCGAACTCGATGCCCTGGCCGATGCGGTTCGGGCCGGAGCCGAGGATGATCACGGCGGGCTTCTCGCGCGGCGCGACCTCGGTCTCCTCGTCGTACGAGGAGTAGAAGTACGGCGTCTTGGCGGCGAACTCGGCGGCGCAGGTGTCGACGGTCTTGTAGACCGGGCGGACGCCGAGGGCGTGCCGGACCTCGCGGACGACGTCCTCGCGCAGGCCGCGGATCTCGGCGATCTGGGCGTCGGAGAAGCCGTGGCGCTTGGCCTCGGCCAGCAGCTCCGGCTCCAGCTTCTCGGCGCCGGCGAGCTCGTCGGCGAGTTCCTTGATGAGGAAGAGCTGGTCGACGAACCACGGGTCGATCTTCGTGGCGTCGAAGACCTCCTCGGGGGTGGCGCCGGCCCGGATCGCCTGCATCACGGTGTTGATGCGGCCGTCGGTCGGGCGGACCGCCTCGCGGAGGAGTTCGGCCTTGTCGCCGGGCTCGCCGGTGAAGGCGAACTGCGAGCCCTTCTTCTCCAGGGAGCGCAGGGCCTTCTGCAGGGCCTCGGGGAAGTTCCGGCCGATGGCCATGGCCTCGCCGACCGACTTCATGGTCGTGGTCAGCGTGGAGTCGGCGGACGGGAACTTCTCGAAGGCGAAGCGCGGGGCCTTCACGACGACGTAGTCGAGGGTCGGCTCGAAGGAGGCCGGCGTCTTCTCGGTGATGTCGTTCGGGATCTCGTCGAGCGTGTAGCCGACGGCCAGCTTGGCGGCGATCTTGGCGATCGGGAAGCCGGTGGCCTTGGAGGCGAGCGCCGAGGAGCGGGAGACGCGCGGGTTCATCTCGATGACGATGATCCGGCCGTCCTCGGGGTTGACCGCGAACTGGATGTTGCAGCCGCCGGTGTCGACGCCGACCTCGCGGATGATCGCGATGCCGATGTCGCGGAGCCGCTGGTACTCGCGGTCGGTGAGGGTCATCGCCGGGGCGACGGTGATGGAGTCGCCGGTGTGGACGCCCATCGGGTCGAAGTTCTCGATGGAGCAGACGACCACGACGTTGTCGTTCTTGTCGCGCATCAGCTCCAGCTCGTACTCCTTCCAGCCGAGGATGGACTCCTCCAGGAGCACCTCGGTGGTCGGGGAGAGCGTGAGGCCCTGGCCGGCGATGCGGCGCAGCTCCTCCTCGTCGTGGGCGAAGCCGGAGCCGGCGCCGCCCATGGTGAAGGAGGGGCGGACGACGACGGGGTAGCCGCCGAGCGTGTCGACGCCCTTGAGGACGTCCTCCATGGAGTGGCAGATGACCGAGCGGGCGGACTCGCCGTACCCGATCTTGGCCTTGACGGCCTCGACGACGCCCTTGAAGAGGTCGCGGTCCTCGCCCTTGTGGATGGCCTCGACGTTGGCGCCGATGAGCTCGACGCCGTACTTCTCCAGGACGCCCTGCTCGTGCATGGAGATCGCGGTGTTGAGCGCGGTCTGGCCGCCGAGGGTGGGCAGGAGGGCGTCGGGGCGCTCCTTGGCGATGATCTTCTCGACGAACTCGGGGGTGATCGGCTCGACGTAGGTGGCGTCGGCGATCTCCGGGTCGGTCATGATCGTGGCCGGGTTGGAGTTGACCAGGATGACCCGCAGGCCCTCGGCCTTGAGGACGCGGCACGCCTGGGTGCCGGAGTAGTCGAACTCGGCGGCCTGGCCGATGACGATCGGGCCGGAGCCGATGACCAGGACGGACTGGATATCGGTGCGCTTAGGCACGCTCGGCCTCCATCAGAGAAACGAAGCGGTCGAAGAGGTACGCGGCGTCGTGCGGGCCGGCGGCCGCCTCGGGGTGGTACTGGACGGAGAAGGCCGGCTGGTCGAGCAGCTGGAGGCCTTCCACGACGTCGTCGTTCAGGCAGACGTGGGAGACCTCGGCGCGGCCGAAGGGGGTCTCCGAGACCTTGTCGAGGGGCGCGTCGACGGCGAAGCCGTGGTTGTGCGCGGTGACCTCGACCTTGCCGGTGGTCCGGTCCTGGACGGGCTGGTTGATGCCGCGGTGGCCGTACTTCAGCTTGTAGGTGCCGAAGCCGAGGGCGCGGCCGAGGATCTGGTTGCCGAAGCAGATGCCGAAGAGCGGGGTCTTCCGCTCCAGGACGGCGGTCATGAGCGCGACCGGGCCGTCGGCGGTGGCCGGGTCGCCCGGGCCGTTGGAGAAGAAGACGCCGTCCGGGTTCACCGCGTACACGTCGTCGGCGGTGGCGGTGGCGGGCAGCACGTGGACCTCGATGCCGCGCTCGGCCATCCGGTGCGGGGTCATGCCCTTGATGCCGAGGTCGATCGCGGCGACGGTGAACTTCTTGTCGCCGATCGCGGGGACGACGTACGGCTCCTTGGTGGCGACCTCCTCGTAGAGGCTGGCGCCCTTCATGTGCGGCTGGGCCTGGACCCGGGCGAGCAGCTCGGCCTCGGGGGCCAGGGCCTCGCCGGAGAAGACGCCGGCGCGCATGGAGCCGCGCTCGCGCAGGTGGCGGGTGAGGGCGCGGGTGTCGATGCCGGAGATGCCGACGACGCCCTGGGCGACGAGCTCGTCGTCGAGGCTGCGGCGGGCGCGCCAGTTCGACGGGATGCGGGCGGGGTCGCGGACCACGTAGCCGGAGACCCAGATGCGGCTGGACTCGTCGTCCTCGTCGTTCCAGCCGGTGTTGCCGATCTGGGGGGCGGTGGCGACGACGATCTGGCGGTCGTACGAGGGGTCGGTCAGCGTCTCCTGGTAGCCGGTCATGCCGGTGGAGAAGACGGCCTCGCCGAAGGTCTCCCCCACGGCCCCGTAGGCGCGGCCGCGGAAGGTGCGGCCGTCCTCCAGGACGAGTACGGCGGGAGCGTGGGCTCCCCTGGTGGAGGTCGTCATCGTGCGATGCCTTCCGTCGTGTTGATCATGGAGTTGAGGGTGTCGACCCAGGCGGTGTGCTCGGCGGCCCGGTCGGAGCGGAAGCCCGAGTCGAGGAGGGTGCCGCCGTGCTCCCAGGTGACGATCAGGAGCCCGCCCTCGGCGAGGACCTTGCCGGCGATGCCCTTGTCGAGGCGGGCCTCGCGCAGGGCGGCGGCGGGGATCAGGAAGTCGTTCGCCCCGGGGCGGACGACCGAGATCCCGGCGCCGGTGAGCGTGAGCTCGGCGCGGCTGCGGGTGCCGAGGCCGTGGGCGACGATCCGGTCGAGCCACTGCCCCGCGGTGGTGGAGCCGTGGTAGCGGCCCTCCATCGTCAGCTTCGCCTCGGCGGGCTCCCGCGGCACCTCGGGGAGCGCGGGGAGGTCCGACTGGAGGCTGCCGCGCCACTTCCAGCCCTGGCGCATGAGCCAGTAGACGAAGGCGACGAAGAGCAGGAGTCCGACGACCCAGCCGATGCGGCCGGCCCAGTCGGTCACCTCGGCCGACTTCTGCTCCGCGGCGAGGGCCGCGCTTGCGATGTGGTGTGTCACGCCAACTTCCCGTCCATGACCGTTGCCCGGCCCCGCAGGAAGGTGTGGGTGACGCGACCCGGCAGCTCACGGCCCTCGTAGGGGGTGTTGCGGCTGCGGGAGGCGAAGTCCGCGGGGTCCACCGTCCCACGGTAAGCCGGATCGACCAGGACCAGGTTCGCGGGCTCACCAGCCGAGACGGGTCGTCCGTGGCCGGTGGCGCGGCCGATGCGGGCCGGGGCGAAGGACATCCGGTCGGCGACGCCGGCCCAGTCGAGGAGCCCGGTCTCGACCATCGTCTGCTGGACGACGGAGAGCGCGGTCTCCAGGCCGACCATGCCCATGGCGGCGGCGGCCCACTCGCAGTCCTTGTCCTCGTGCGGGTGCGGGGCGTGGTCGGTGGCGACGATGTCGATCGTCCCGTCGGCCAGCGCCTCGCGGAGCGCGAGGACGTCCTTCTCGGTGCGCAGCGGCGGGTTGACCTTGTAGACCGGGTTGTACGTGCGGACCAGCTCGTCCGTGAGGAGGAGGTGGTGCGGGGTGACCTCGGCGGTCACGTCGATGCCGCGGGACTTGGCCCAGCGGACGATCTCGACGGAGCCGGCGGTGGAGAGGTGGCAGATGTGGACGCGGGAGCCGACGTGCTCGGCGAGGAGGACGTCGCGGGCGATGATCGACTCCTCGGCGACGGCGGGCCAGCCGCCCAGGCCGAGCTCGGCGGAGACGACGCCCTCGTTCATCTGGGCGCCCTCGGTGAGGCGGGGCTCCTGGGCGTGCTGGGCGACGACGCCGCCGAACGCCTTCACGTACTCCAGGGCGCGGCGCATGATCACGGCGTCGTCGACGCACTTGCCGTCGTCGGAGAAGACGGTGACGCCGGCGGCGGAGTCGTGCATGGCGCCGAGCTCGGCGAGCTTCTTGCCCTCCAGGCCGACGGTGACGGCGCCGATGGGCTGCACGTCGCAGTAGCCGGCCTCCTTGCCGAGCCGGTAGACCTGCTCGACGACGCCGGCGGTGTCGGCGACGGGGTGGGTGTTGGCCATGGCGAAGACGGCGGTGTAGCCGCCGGCGGCGGCGGCGCGGGTGCCGGTGAGGACGGTCTCGGAGTCCTCGCGGCCGGGCTCGCGCAGGTGGGTGTGGAGGTCGACGAGGCCGGGGAGGAGGATCTGGCCGGCGGCCTCGATCACGGTCGCGCCCTCGGCGGACAGGCCGGTGCCGACCTCGGAGATCGTCTCGCCGTCGATCAGGACGTCCTGCGGCTCGCCGCCCAGCACCTGCGCACCGCGGATAAGGATCTTGCTCATCGTTACTTGCTCTCCTCGGTACGGGGGGTGGCGGGGGCGACGGCGGGCTCGGAGCCGCCGAGCAGCAGGTAGAGGACGGCCATCCGGACGGAGACGCCGTTGGCGACCTGCTCGACGACCGTGCAGCGGTCGGAGTCGGCGACCTCGGCGGTGATCTCCATGCCGCGGACCATGGGGCCGGGGTGCATGACGATGGCGTGCTCGGGCATCTTCGCCATCCGGTCGCCGTCGAGTCCGTAGCGGCGGGAGTACTCGCGCTCGGTCGGGAAGAAGGCGGCGTTCATCCGCTCGCGCTGCACCCGCAGCATCATGACCGCGTCGGACTTCGGCAGCACGGCGTCGAGGTCGTAGGAGATCTCGCAGGGCCAGGTCTCGACGCCGACGGGGACGAGGGTGGGCGGGGCCACCAGGGTGACCTCGGCGCCGAGGGTGTGCAGGAGGTCGACGTTGGAGCGGGCGACCCGGCTGTGCAGGACGTCGCCGACGATCGTGATCCGCTTGCCGGTCAGGTCCTGGCCGAGTCCGGCGTCGCGGCCGACGAGGCGGCGGCGCATGGTGAAGGCGTCGAGCAGGGCCTGGGTGGGGTGCTGGTGGGTGCCGTCGCCGGCGTTGATGACGGGGGCGTCGATCCAGCCGGAGGTGGCGAGGCGGAAGGGGGCGCCGGAGGCGCCGTGCCGGATGACGACGGCGTCGACGCCCATCGCCTCCAGGGTCTGGGCGGTGTCCTTCAGGGACTCGCCCTTGGAGACGCTGGAGCCCTTGGCCGCGAAGTTGATGACGTCGGCGGAGAGGCGCTTCTCGGCGGCCTCGAAGGAGATCCGGGTCCGGGTGGAGTCCTCGAAGAAGAGGTTGCAGATGGTCCGGCCGCGGAGGGCCGGCAGCTTCTTGATCGGCCGGTCGGCCACCCGGGCCATCTCCTCGGCGGTGTCGAGGATCAGGACGGCGTCGTCGCGGGTGAGGTCGGCGGCCGAGATGAGGTGACGCATCATCGGGGGTTTCTCTCCGGGGTGGGGAGGCATGAGGGCATGCGGGGGCGCACGGAGGTGCGGTGCGGCCCCGCGGGACGGCCGGTCCGGCTAGGAGGCGGACTTGCCGCCGAGCAGCACGGTGTCGCGACCGTCCTCCTCGGCGAGCTGGACCTTGACGGTCTCCCGCAGCGACGTGGGGAGGTTCTTGCCGACGTAGTCGGCGCGGATCGGCAGCTCGCGGTGGCCGCGGTCGACGAGGACGGCGAGCTGGACCGCGCGGGGGCGGCCGATGTCGCCGAGGGCGTCGAGGGCGGCACGGATGGTGCGGCCGGAGAAGAGGACGTCGTCGACGAGGACGACGAGGCGGCCGTCGACGCCGTCCGCGGGAATGTCGGTGCGCCCGATGGCGCGCGCCGGCTTCATCCGGAGGTCGTCGCGGTACATGGTGATGTCGAGCGATCCGACCGGGACCTCGGTGCCGGTGATCTGCGCGAGCTTCTCGGCCAGCCGGCGGGCGAGGTAGACGCCGCGGGTGGGAATGCCGAGCAGGACCACGTCGTCGGCGCCCTTGGCGCGCTCGACGATCTCGTGGGCGATCCGGGTCAGGACCCGGGCGATGTCGGGGGCCTCGAGAACGGGCCGCGCCGCATCGGTGTGTGCGTGCGTGTCCATGAAGAAAGGACCTCCTTCTCCGCCTCACGGGACGGTCTTTAAAGGACGTCGGATGTACGGCGTCCACTTTAGCAGGGACGCTCGCACGGCCTTTCGCGGCCTCCCCCTCCCCCGCTCCGACCTGCGGCGGACCGTCCCCCGGGAGGGGGCGGCGGGCCCCTTTCGGCTTGACGGGAAAGAGTAACGCTGCGTAACCTCACAGTGAGTTACCAGCCGCGCGGCGCAGCCGCATGTCGTCACAGCGTCCGGGAGCGTTATGTCCAGCGAATACGCAAAGCAGCTCGGGGCCAAACTCCGCGCGATCCGCACCCAGCAGGGCCTGTCCCTCCACGGGGTGGAGGAGAAGTCCCAGGGCCGCTGGAAGGCGGTCGTGGTCGGCTCGTACGAGCGCGGCGACCGTGCCGTGACCGTGCAGCGCCTGGCCGAGCTGGCGGACTTCTACGGCGTTCCGGTGCAGGAGCTGCTGCCCGGTACGACCCCCGGCGGCGCCGCCGAGCCCCCGCCGAAGCTGGTCCTGGACCTGGAGCGCCTGGCCCACGTCCCGCAGGAGAAGGCCGGCCCCCTCCAGCGCTACGCGGCGACGATCCAGTCGCAGCGCGGCGACTACAACGGCAAGGTGCTGTCGATCCGCCAGGACGACCTGCGCACCCTGGCCGTCATCTACGACCAGTCCCCCTCGGTCCTGACCGAGCAGCTGATCAGCTGGGGCGTGCTCGACGCGGACGCGCGCCGCGCGGTCGCCCACGAGGAGAACTGACCCCTCCTCGCACCCCTTGCAGAAACGTGCCGCCGGGCCCGTGGACGTCCTCCGACGCCACGGGCCCGGCGGCTTTTCCGTACGCCCGCTCCCGGGGACTCACCCGGATGGCGGTACGCGAAGGGGCCCGTCGCACCGGAGTGCGGCGGGCCCCTTCGACGCGCCGTGCGGACTAGGCGTCCACGTCCCGGCGCAGTCGGGGCTTCAGGTCCTTGAAGCGTCCGAGGAGGCCGTTGACGAAGGCCGGGGAGTCGTCCGTGGAGAACTCCTTGGCCAGCTGCACGGCCTCGTCGATCGCCACGGCGTCCGGCGTGCCGTCCTCCCAGATCACCTCGTAGGCGCCGAGGCGCACGATGTTCCGGTCGGCGGCGGGCATCCGGTCGAGGTCCCAGTCCACCGCGTAGGTGGCGATGAGCTCGTCGATCCGGGTCACGTACTGGGCGTACCCCTCGACGAGCTGCATGGTGAAGTCACCGACCGGCGGCTGCTGCGCGTCGGCGCGGTGGAGCCGGATCTGGTCCGCGAGGACCTCCTGCACCGAAGTGCCGCGCTGGTCGGCCTCGAACAGGATCTGGAAGGCCCGCCTGCGGGCCTTGCTCCGGGCGGCCACGGTTAGCTGTTCACCCGGCCGAGGTAGCTGCTGTCACGGGTGTCGACCTTGATCTTCTCACCGGTGGTGATGAAGAGCGGGACCTGGATCTGGTGGCCGGTCTCCAGGGTGGCGGGCTTGGTGCCACCGGTGGAGCGGTCGCCCTGGACGCCCGGCTCGGTCTCGGCGATGGTGAGCTCGACGGCGGCCGGCAGCTCGACGTAGAGGACCTGGCCCTCGTTCTGCGCGACGAGCGCGGTGAAGCCCTCGACGAGGAAGTTGGCGGCGTCACCGACGACCTTGCGGTCGATGTGCAGCTGGTCGTACGTGTCCATGTCCATGAAGACGAAGTAGTCGCCGTCCATGTAGGAGAACTGCATGTCGCGCTTGTCGACGTTCGCGGTCTCCACCTTCACGCCGGCGTTGAAGGTCTTGTCGACGACCTTGCCGGACAGCACGTTCTTGAGCTTGGTGCGCACGAAGGCCGGGCCCTTGCCGGGCTTGACGTGCTGGAACTCGACGACGGACCAGAGCTGGCCGCCTTCGAGCTTGAGCACCATGCCGTTCTTGAGGTCGTTCGTGGAAGCCACGGTTGCGGAATCTCCTGGACTGACGTGGGGACCGAGGAGGCGTACGCGCCTTACAGCGCGAGCAGCTCCTTGGTCGTGATGGTGAGTAGCTCGGGTCCGCCGTCCGCCTCCTGGCGCACGACGAGCGTGTCATCGATCCGGACTCCGCCCCGGCCCGGGAGGTGGACCCCCGGTTCGACGGTGACCGGCACACAAGCGTCCAGTTTACCCATGGCCGAGGGGGACAGCTGCGGGTCCTCGTCGATTTCGAGCCCCACACCGTGCCCGGTGACGGGTACGGCGGTCGCGGCGTGGCCGCCGGCGTCGAGGATCTGCCGGGCCGCGCGGTCCACGTCACGGTACTCGGCGCCCGGCACCAGGGACTCCCGGCCGGCCCGCTGAGCGGCGAAGACCAGGTCGTACAGCTCGATCTGCCAGTCGGCGGGGGCGGTGCCGATGACGAAGGTCCGGCCGATCTCGCAGCGGTAGCCGCGGTAGTCCGCGCCGAGGCAGACGGACAGGAAGTCGCCCTCCTCGACCCGGCGGTCGGTGGGGCGGTGGCCGCGCCGGCCGGAGTGCGGGCCGGTGGCGACGGAAGTGGGGAAGGCGGCACCGTCGGCGCCGTGGTCGACCAGCCGCCGCTCCAGTTCGAGGGCGAGGTGGCGCTCGGTGCGGCCGACGAGGATGGACTCCAGGAGTTCGCCGAGGGCCTGGTCGGCGATCTCGGCGGCGATCCGCAGACAGCCGATCTCGTCCTCGTCCTTGACGACGCGCAGCTGTTCGACGGCGCAGGCGAGGTCGGCGAGGCGGAGCCCGGGGGCGGCGGAGCCGAGGGTGCGGTGGCGGGCCACCGTCAGGTGGTGCTCCTCGACGGCGAGCCCGTCCGCGCCGGAGCGGCGGGCGAGTTCGGCGGCGGCGACCGCCGGGTCGCCGCCGCCGAGCGGCAGCTGCTGCTGCCGGAGCTGTTCGTCGAGACGTCCGTCGACGGGCTCGCCCTCGCCGCGGGCGGGCCGGATCAGCACGTCGGCGCCGGGCTCGGGGCCGACCAGCAGGACGGCTCCCGGCGGGGCGCCGCCCGCGAGGTAGCGGACGTTGGCGGGGCGGGACACCAGGGCCGCCGCGCTGCCCGCTGCCGCGACCCGGTCGCGCAGTCTGACCCGGCGGTCCGCATACACCTGTGACATGTCTTCGAGCCTACGAGCGCGACCCCGCCCCGGCCTGTCGGCGGCGTCCGACCGGGGAGGGGCCGCGCCGGGGGGTCAGCCGCCGGGCGGCGCGGATATCGCCCGGGCCAGGGCCTCGTCCAGCAGCCGGGCGGTGGCCTCCACGTCCAGCGCCGAGTTGTCGATGATCGGCAGCCCGGAGCCGTACCAGCCGGCCATCCGGCCGTGGATCGCGGCGACCTCCTCGTCGGAGAGGCGCCGGTTGCCGGAGCGCTGGGCGTTGCGCTCCAGGACGACCTCCAGGCCCGGCAGCAGGACCACCGGGAGCAGGCCGGGGCCGACGTGCCGCTTCCAGCCGCCGAGGCCCACGACCGGGCGGTCGGGGAAGACGGCGTCGTCGAGGATGCACGAGATGCCGTTGGCGAGGAAGTTGCGGGCCGCGAAGCCGCAGGTGCGGCGGGCCAGCCGGTACTGCGCCTCGGAGTGCTCGTTCCATCCGGACTGCGGGTCGGCGAAGCCGGAGCAGACCCATTCGCGGACGTCGTCGAGGCTGACGTGCGCGGTCGGGACGGGCCGGCGGGTCGCCCAGTGCCGGGCGACCGTGGTCTTGCCCGCGCCGGCCGGACCGATCAGCAGGACGGCGAGGGTCGCGGTCCCGGTGCCGGGCCCCTGCTCGTACGACGGCACCGGCGGCGCCAGCGGTACGGCCCCGGTGACGTGCGAGGACATCCCGCCGGGTGCGGGGGCGGGCGCGGTGCCCCGGCCCGGTCCCCGCGCGGGCGGCGGGGGCGGGCCCTGCTGCACGGCCGGGTGCACGCCGAGCCGGCCGCCGGGCGTGCCGGACGGCGGCGGGCCCGGGTAGGGCGCGGCCTGCTGGGGCGGGGGCGGGGTCACGGGACCGTGTCCGCCGGCCGGCGCCTGGCCGGGCGCCCGGCCCGGTCGCTCGGGCGGTGGCAGCGGTCCCCCCACTGCGTGCTGCATCCGGTGCCACTCCGTCTCGTCGGCCTGATGCGTCGGTGAGGCGCCCGGAGCGGTGCCTCCGTCGGCCCGCCTCCGGTCGCCGGAGATGCCAAAACGTTACCGCCCCGTCCCCCCGCTCGGGGAAACGCCCGGCCCCCGCCGAACGTGCCCGGCCCCGGGAGCCCGCGGGTGAGGCGCGCCGTCCCGGTCTCCGCGTACCCCTTTCCCGGGTCCGGTCCGCGCACACCCGTCCGGCCCGGGTCGCCGTCGCGCGTCCCCGGGCCGGCCGCTCGGGCGGTCGCCCCCGCCGTCAGCTCTCCGCGGCGAGTTCCTCGGCGAGGGCGCGCAGGGCGAGCCGGTAGGAGCCGATGCCGAAGCCGGCGACGGTGCCGGTCGCCACGGCCGCCACCACCGAGGTGTGGCGGAACTCCTCGCGGGTGTACGGGTTCGAGATGTGGACCTCGATCAGCGGGGCGGTGCGCTGCGCCGCCGCGTCCCGCATCCCGTACGAGTAGTGGGTGAAGGCGCCCGGGTTCAGGACGACCGGCACCCGTCCGTCGGCCGCCTCGTGCAGCCAGCGGATCATCTCGCCCTCGTCGTTGGTCTCCCGGACCTCGACGGCGAAGCCGAGTGCGGCGCCGAGTTCCCGGCAGGAGGCGACGAGCCCCTGGTAGGAGGTGGCGCCGTAGATGTCGGGCTCGCGCGAGCCCAGCCGGCCGAGGTTCGGCCCGTTCAGCACCAGGACGCGGCGCGGTTCGCTCATGCGGAGATCTCCCCGTACGCGGCGACGAGGACGGACGGGTCCGGGCCCTCCAGGACGGAGGGCTTGGCGAGGCCGTCGAGGACGATGAAGCGCAGCAGGTCGCCGCGGGACTTCTTGTCGACCTTCATCGTCTCCAGCAGCTTGGGCCACTGGTCGCCGCGGTAGGTGAGCGGCAGGCCGACGGACTCCAGGACGGACCGGTGCCGGTCGGCGGTGGCGTCGTCGAGGCGGCCGGCGAGCCGGCCCAGCTCGGCGGCGAAGACCATGCCGACGGAGACGGCGGCGCCGTGCCGCCACTTGTACCGCTCGTTCTTCTCGATGGCGTGCGCGAGGGTGTGCCCGTAGTTCAGGATCTCGCGGCGGCCGGACTCCTTGAGGTCGCCGGAGACGACGTCGGCCTTGACCTGGATGGAGCGGACGATCAGCTCGGCGGTGTGCGGGCCGGCGGGCGTCCGGGCGGCCTGCGGGTCCTCCTCGACGAGGTCGAGGATCACCGGGTCGGCGATGAAGCCGGCCTTGATGATCTCGGCGAGGCCGCTGACGAAGTCGTGGACGGGCAGCGACTCCAGCGCGGCGAGGTCGCACAGGACGCCGGCCGGCGGGTGGAAGGCGCCGACGAGGTTCTTGCCCTCGGCGGTGTTGATGCCGGTCTTGCCGCCGACGGCCGCGTCGACCATGCCGAGGACGGTGGTCGGCACGGCGATCCAGCGGACGCCCCGCAGCCAGGTCGCGGCGACGAAGCCGGCCAGGTCGGTGGTGGCGCCGCCGCCCACGCCGACGATGACGTCGGTGCGGGTGAAGCCGGTCTGGCCGAGCGCCTTCCAGCAGTACGCGGCGACCTCGGCGGTCTTCGCCTCCTCGGCGTTCGGCACCTGGATGGCGACGGCCTCGTACCCCTGCCCGGCGAGGTCCTCGCGCAGCGCCTCGCCGGTCTCGGCGAGCGCCTCGGGGTGGATGACCGCGACCCGCTTCGCCTTGTCGCCGATGAGGCCGGGCAGTTCGCCGAGCAGCTGCCGGCCGACCAGCACCTCGTACGGATCCGTGCCGGCGCTCCCGCCGACGTGGATGCGGGTGACTTCCTGGTCCGTGGTCATGCGTCCTTCAACTCCAGTGCGTCGAGGACCGCGGCGGCGACCTCTTCGGGGGTGCGGGTGTCGGTGGCGACGACGACGCGCGCGACTTCTTCGTACAGGGGGCGGCGGGCGTCCATCAGCTCGCGCCACTGCCGCCGCGGGTTGACCGCGAGCAGCGGCCGGGCCGCGCCGAGGCCGACCCGCCGGACGGCCTCCTCGACCTCCATCGAGAGGTACGCGACGGGCCGTCCGGCCAGCAGCGCGCGGGTGCCGGCGTCGAGGATCGCGCCGCCGCCGAGGGCGAGGACGCCCTCGTGCTCGGCGAGCGCGCGGGCGACGGCGGCCTTCTCCAGCGCGCGGAAGTGCTCCTCGCCGTCCTCGACGAAGATGTCGGAGATCTCGCGGCCCTCGGCGGCGACGATGTCGGCGTCGGTGTCCCGGTAGGGCGCGCCGAGCCGTTCGGCCAGGAGCGCGCCCACCGTGGACTTGCCGGAGCCCATCGGGCCCACGAGGACGACCAGGGGGCCGCCGGTCACCGGATGTGCAGGTGGTCGAGGTACGACCGGACGTTGCGGCGGGTCTCGGGGACCGAGTCGCCGCCGAACTTCTCGACGACGGCGTCGGCGAGGACGAGGGCGACCATGGCCTCGGCGACGATGCCGGCGGCCGGGACGGCGCAGACGTCGGAGCGCTGGTGGTGGGCGGAGGCGGCCTCGCCGGTGGCGACGTCGACGGTGGCGAGCGCGCGCGGCACGGTCGCGATCGGCTTCATGGCGGCGCGGACGCGCAGCAGTTCGCCGGTGGTGAGACCGCCCTCGGTGCCGCCGGAGCGACCGGAGGTGCGCTTGATGCCGTCGTCGGTCTTCACGATCTCGTCGTGGGCCTGCGAGCCGGGCACCCGGGCGAGGTCGAAGCCGTCGCCGACCTCGACGCCCTTGATGGCCTGGATGCCCATGAGCGCGGCGGCGAGCCGGGCGTCGAGTCGGCGGTCCCAGTGCACGTGGGAGCCGAGGCCGACGGGCACGCCGTACGCGAGGACCTCGACGACGCCGCCGAGGGTGTCGCCGTCCTTGTGGGCCTGGTCGATCTCCGCGACCATCGCCTTCGACGCGTCGGCGTCGAGGCAGCGGACCGGGTCGGCGTCGAGCTTCTCGACGTCGCCGGGGACCGGGTAGACGCCGTACGGGGCCTTGGCGGAGGCCAGCTCGACGACGTGGCTGACGATCTCGATGCCGGCGGCCTCCTTGAGGAAGGACCGGGCGACGGCGCCGAGGGCGACGCGGGCGGCGGTCTCGCGGGCGCTGGCGCGCTCCAGGATCGGCCGGGCCTCGTCGAAGCCGTACTTCTGCATGCCGGCCAGGTCGGCGTGGCCGGGGCGGGGCCGGGTGAGCGGCGCGTTGCGGCCGGTCTCCTTCAGCTCCGAGGGGTCGACCGGGTCGGCCGACATGACCTTCTCCCACTTGGGCCACTCGGTGTTGCCGACCATCACCGCGATCGGCGACCCGAGGGACAGCCCGTGCCGGACGCCGCCGAGGAAGGTGACCTCGTCCTGCTCGAACTTCATCCGGGCGCCGCGCCCATAGCCGAGGCGCCGCCGCGCGAGGTGGTCCGCCACCAGCTCAGTGGTGACCGGGACGCCGGCGGGAAGACCCTCCAGCGTCGCGACCAGCGCGGGTCCGTGGGATTCCCCAGCGGTCAGCCAACGCAACCTGCTCAACGATGCTCCTCATGCTCGCGCCTGGGCACTGCGACGGCGCGGCCGGGTGCGCGGCCCTGGCCCGCCACCCCTGATCCTCCCATGTCCGGGGCGTGATCCCGGCCTCCGGTCCAGCTATCGGACGCGCGCCCCGCCGTGCGGGACGGCGGGGCGCGCGGTCACGGCGGCGGGCGCGGGCGTGCGGGGGGTCAGCGCGCGGCGAGGGCGGCCTCGCCGGCGGCGCGCATGGCGGCCAGCGGGGCCTTGGGGACGCCCGTCATCTGTTCGACCTGGAGGACCGCCTGGTGGACGAGGAGGTCCAGGCCGCCGACGACCTTGCCGCCGCGGTCGGACCAGGCCGCCGCGAGGGCCGTCGGCCAGGGGTCGTACAGGACGTCGAAGAGGGTGCCGGGGCGGTCGGGGACCGCCTGGGCCAGGGCGTCCGTGGTGCCGGCCGGGGTCGTGGCGACGACCAGCGGGGCGGCGAACGCCTCCGCCGCGTCGACCCAGGCCGCGGTGCGGACGTCCACGTCGAGCCGGTCGCCCCAGCCGCGCATCTCCTCCGCCCGGGCCTCGCTGCGGACGTACGCGGTGACCGGTCCGGCGCAGACGCGGGCCAGCGCGGCGAGCGCGGAGGAGGCGGTGGCGCCCGCGCCGAGGATCGCCGCGGACTCCACCTTCTCGACGCCCCGCTCGCGCAGGGCGGCGATCATGCCGGGGATGTCGGTGTTGTCGCCGAACCGGCGGCCGTCCTCGCGGAGGACCACCGTGTTGACCGCCTCCACCGCGGCCGCCGTGCCGCTGATCTCGTCGAGCAGCGGGATGATCGCCCGCTTGAGCGGCATGGTCAGCGACAGGCCGGCCCACGAGCCGTCGAGCTCCGCGACGAAGCCGGGCAGCGCCGCCTCGTCGATCTCGAAGCGGTCGTAGGACCAGTCGTCCAGACCCAGCTCCGCGTACGCGGCCCGGTGCAGGACCGGGGAGAGCGAGTGCGCGATCGGCGAACCGAGGACGGCGGCGCGGCGGCCCGGGTCACTGACCGGTGTTGGCATTGAACTTTTCCTTCAGCTTCTCGAACTCGGCGTACGTCTTGGCGAACTCGGTCTTGCTCATGCCGTCGGTCGCCACGAAGTACATCCAGCCGTCCTTCGTCGGATCGAGCATGGCGGCCAGCGCCTCGTTGCCGGGGTTGCCGATCGGACCGGGTGGGAGGCCGACCTGGGTGTACGTGTTGTACGGGTCCTGGTTGCTGTTCGCCTCCTGCTCCGAGATCTTGATCTCGGACTGGCCCTTCAGGTAGTTCAGGGCCGAGTCGAACTGAAGCTTCCGATTGGTCTCGGTGTTGTCCGGCTGGAGGCGGTTGTAGATGACCTCCGCCATCTTGCGGAAGTCGTCGTGCGTCTTGCCCTCCGCCTGCACCAGGCTCGCGACCGTCACGAGTTCCCAGGCGTTCTCGACGCCGTGCTTCTTCGCCTGGCCCTCCAGGTCCAGCTTCGCGTACTCCGCGTTCGCGCGGGTGACCATCTTCTTGAGGGCGTCCTCGGGCTTGCCGCCCTTGGCGACGGGGTAGCTCGCCGGGAAGAGGAATCCTTCCAGCGGGTCCTTCACGTCGTCGTGGTTCTTGGCCCAGTCGGGCAGGCCGAGGGAGTCGGCCTTCTCGAAGGCGAGTTCCTTCGTGGTGCCGGGCTTGAGGCCGAGGCGGGTGTCGATCTGCTCGTACACCCAGGCGTTGCGCTTGCCCTCGGGGATGATCAGGTTGGCCTGGCTCGCCGGGTCCAGCATGAGCGCGACCGCGCTCTCGGCCGACATCTCCTTCTTGAGGGTGTAGGCGCCGGCCTGGATCGAGAGGCCCTTGGCGTTCTTCTGCTGCGCCGCGACGAAGGCGTCGACGCTCTTCACGACGCCGGCCTCTTTGAGGATGTTGCCGATCTGGTTGCCGAACGCGCCCTTGGGGATCTCGACCTGGACCTCGCCCGTGCCGCCGCCCGCGTAGTCGGGCGCCTCGCCGAACTGGCCCTGCCAGAACTGGTAGCCGAAGTAGCCGATGCCGCCGACGCCGCCGACGAGGACCGCGGCGACGACCAGGCAGGCGACGCCGTTCTTGCCCTTGCGCTTCTTCTCCTTGCCGCGGCGCTCGCGCTCGCGGTCGTCGCCGCCGCGCCCGCCCCGGCCGCCCCGGCCGCGACGGGCGGCCGGTTCGTCGTCCTCGTGGCCGTCCTCGTCGTCACCGTTGAAGAAGGGGTGCGACTCCTCCGCCTCGTCCGGTTCCGGCCGCGCGGGCTCGGGCTCCGATTCGGGCTCCCAGTCGACGACCGGCTCCGGGGGCTGCTGCCGGCGGCCGGGCGGCTGGGGCGGCGGGTACGCCTCGGGCGTGCCGTAGAAGTCGGGCTGCTGGCCGCCGTACGGGTCGGCGGGCGGCGCGTTGTAGGCCATGGCGGCCTGGCCGGTCTCCCAGTTCCCGTCGTACGCCTGTGCGTGCTGCCCGGGCGTGTCGTACCCCTGGTTCCAGCCGGTCTGCTCGTACGCCTGCGCCTGGCCCTGGTCGCCGTACACCGGTGCGTGCGGGTCGGCGTATCCCTGCTGCGGGTACTGCTGCTGATAGGCGGCCTGCTGCTGGTACGGGTCGGTCCCGTAGCCCTGCTGGGCGTACGGGTCCTGGTACCCCTGGCCGTCCTGCGCGTACGGCGTGGCCTGCTGCGGCTGCTGGTACTGCTGCTGACCTTCCCACCCCTGGTCCCCGTAGAGCGGGTCCGTGGGGTGCCACGGTTCGGAGCCCTGGCCCCGGCCATACTCAGTCATCGATCCCCAAACAGCCGCGAGGCTTCCGGACGATCCGCCTCTACGTAGTGCGGCAGCTGTTCGAACACCGCCGCATCGCGCGGAACGTTACCGTATCGCGATCAGATGACCACTTCGACGCCCTCACCGGGCGGATTACCTGATACCCGTTCGGACTCAAGAGCGTTCTGAAGGATGATCACAGCGGCGGCCTGGTCGATGACGGACCGCCCCTTCTTGGACTTCACGCCGGAGGCCCGCAGCCCCTGCGTCGCGGTCACGGTGGTCATCCGCTCGTCCACCAGCCGGACCGGCACCGGGGCGATCCCCTTCGCCAGCTCCCGCGCGAAGGCGCGGACCTTGGCCGCGGCCGGGCCCTCCCGCCCGCTGAGCGAGCGGGGCAGGCCCACGACGACCTCGATCGGCTCGTACTCCGCGACGATCTGGCGGAGCCGCCGGTGGGCGGCCGGGACGTCACGCCCCGGCACGGTCTCCACCGGCGTGGCGAGGACCCCGTCGGGGTCGCACGAGGCGACCCCGATCCGGGCGTCCCCGACGTCGACGGCGATCCGTCGTCCACGGCGCATGGTCACGCGGTTTCCACGACCAGGCGCTCGACGGCGGCGATGGCCTCGCCGATGGCCTCCGGGTTCTGGCCGCCGCCCTGGGCGACGTCCGGCTTGCCGCCGCCACCGCCGCCGAGGGTCTTGGCGGCGGTGCGGACCAGCTCGCCGGCCTTGAGGCCGCGCTCGCGGGCGGCCTCGTTGGTGGCGATGACCGTCAGCGGCTTGCCGTTGGCCGTGGTGAAGAGGGCGACGACGGCCGGGCGGTCGGACGGGATCCGGCCGCGCACGTCGAGGACCAGCTTGCGCAGGTCGTCGGCGCCGGTGCCGTCCGGGACCTGGCCGGTGACCAGGGCGACGCCCCGCACGTCCTTGGCGGAGTCGACCAGGCCGGCGGCGGCCTGGAGGACCTTCTCCGCGCGGAACTTCTCGATCTCCTTCTCGGCGTCCTTCAGCTTGCCGAGCATGGAGGAGATCTTCTCCGGCAGCTCCTCCGGACGGCCCTTGACCAGCTCCTGGAGCTGGGCGACGACCGTGTGCTCCTTGGCGAGGAAGTTGTAGGCGTCGACGCCGACCAGGGCCTCGATGCGGCGCACGCCGGAGCCGATGGACGACTCGCCGAGCAGCTTCACCAGACCCAGCTGGGCGGTGTTGTGCACGTGCGTGCCGCCGCACAGCTCCTTGGAGAAGTCGCCGATGGTGACGACGCGGACCTGCTCGCCGTACTTCTCGCCGAACTCGGCGATGGCGCCCTGGCGCTTGGCCTCGTCGATCGGCATGACCTCGGCGTGCACCTCCAGCTCGCGCGCGAGGACCTCGTTGATCTTCTGCTCGACGTCCATGAGGACCGTGCCGGGGACGGCGTTCGGCGAACCGAAGTCGAAGCGGAAGCGGCCCGGCTGGTTCTCCGAACCGGCCTGGGCGGCCGTCGGGCCGAGGGCGTCGCGCAGCGCCTGGTGGGTGAGGTGGGTGGCCGAGTGGGCGCGGGCGATGGCCCGGCGGCGGCGCACGTCGATGGTGGCGTAGGCGGTGGAGCCCACGGTCACCTCGCCGACCTGCACCGAACCCTTGTGCACCGAGACGCCCGGGACGGGCTGCTGCACGTCGCGGACCTCGATGACGGCGCCGGAGTGCAGCCGGATGCGGCCCTGGTCGGCGATCTGGCCACCGCCCTCGGCGTAGAAGGGGGTGCGGTCGAGGACGACCTCGATCTCGTCGCCCTCGGAGGCGGCCGGCGACGGGACGCCGTTCACCAGCAGGCCGACGACCGTGGACTCGCCCTCGGTGTTGGTGTAACCGGTGAACTGGGTGGCGCCGGAGGTGTCGGCGATCTCGCGGTAGGCGGAGACGTCGGCGTGGCCGGTCTTCTTGGCCTTGGCGTCGGCCTTGGCACGCTCCCGCTGCTCCTGCATCAGGCGGCGGAAGCCGGCCTCGTCCACGGAGAGGCCCTGCTCGGCGGCCATCTCCAGGGTGAGGTCGATCGGGAAGCCCCAGGTGTCGTGGAGCAGGAACGCCTTCTCGCCGGCGAGGACCGTGCCGCCGGCGGCCTTGGTCTCGGTGACGGCGGTGTCGAGGATGTTGGTGCCGCCCTTGAGGGCCTTCAGGAACGCGGCCTCCTCGGCGAGGGCGACCGTCTCGATCCGCTTGCGGTCGGTCTCCAGCTCCGGGTACTGCTCGCCCATCGTCCGGATGACCGTGTCGACGAGCTCGCCGACGACCGGGCCGGTGGCGCCGAGCAGGCGCATGTTGCGGACGGCGCGGCGCATGATGCGGCGGAGCACGTAGCCGCGGCCCTCGTTGCCCGGGGTGACGCCGTCGCCGATGAGCATCACGGAGGTGCGCATGTGGTCGGCGACCACGCGCAGCGACACGTCGCTGTCGTGGGCCTTGCCGTAGGCGACGCCGGTGAGCTCGGTGGCCTTGTCGATGACGACCTTGAGGGTGTCCGTCTCGTACATGTTCTGGACGCCCTGGAGGATCATCGCCAGGCGCTCCAGGCCGAGGCCCGTGTCGATGTTCTTGGCGGGGAGGTCGCCCAGGATCGGGAAGTCCTCCTTGCCGGAGCCCTCGCCGCGCTCGTACTGCATGAAGACGAGGTTCCAGATCTCGACGTACCGCTCGTCGTTGACGGCCGGGCCGCCCTCGACGCCGAACTCGGGGCCGCGGTCGTAGTTGATCTCGGAGCACGGGCCGCACGGGCCGGGGACGCCCATCGACCAGAAGTTCGGGCCCATGCCCAGGCGCTGGATGCGCTCGGCGGGGACGCCGATGACGTCGCGCCAGATGCGCTCGGCCTCGTCGTCCTGCTCGTAGACCGTGATCCAGAGCTTCTCCGGCTCCAGCCCGTAGCCGCCGTGCTCCACCGGGGTGGTCAGCAGCTCCCAGGCGAGCTTGATGGCGCCTTCCTTGAAGTAGTCGCCGAAGGAGAAGTTGCCGCACATCTGGAAGAACGTGCCGTGCCGGGTGGTCTTGCCGACCTCCTCGATGTCCGGCGTGCGCACGCACTTCTGCACGCTGGAGGCACGGGTGAACGGCGGCTTGACCTCACCCAGGAAGTAGGGCTTGAACGGCACCATGCCGGCGGGGACGAGCAGCAGAGTCGGGTCGTCCGCGATGAGCGACGCCGAAGGGACGACGGTGTGCCCGCGCTCCTCGAAGAAGCTCAGCCAGCGGCGGCGGATTTCAGCCGACTCCATCAGTGGTCCTCATTCCGGTTGTACGAGATCGTGCGCGGGGAACGCGCCGAGAACGTGGTCGTGGTCTTGTGCGGGGTCGGGCCGAGGGCGGCCCGGCGGCGGGGCTCCGGAAGCTCCCGGTCCGCGGGAGGCGGGGCGTCGAGGCCGAGGGCCTCGCCCAGTTCCGCCTCGCGCTGGACCATGCCCGCCCTCACGTCGAGGGCGAAGTCCTTGAGCCGGTGGCCCGTCTCGATCGCCTTGTTCGCGGCCTGGGCCGCGAGGCTCTCGGGGGTCAGCTGCTGGATCTTGCGGTTGACCTTGGTGGTGGCCCAGACGCCGGCGGCTGCGCCGGCCGTGAACCAGAACGTGCGGCGGAACATCGCGGCTCAGCCCTTCTGCTTCCGGCGCCGTGCGACCGGCACGGTACGGCCGACGATCACAGTACGGCGCCGGCCGGCGGGCGGCGCCTCCTCGCGGCCGCGGCCGAGCGCCTTGCGGACCCCGTACCCGAACGCGGCGACCTTGACGAGCGGGCCCCCGAAGGTGGAGGCGACGGTCGTCGAGAGCGCGGAGGCGTTGGCGGTGACCTCCTGGACGTCCGAGGCGATGGCGTCGACCCGGTCGAGCTGGGTCTGCGCCGAGCGGACGGTCGCCGACGCGTCGGCGAGCAGGGGAACGGCCTGTTCGGTCACGTCCGCCACGAGTCTGGTGGTCGCCCGGAGCGTCTGCGCCAGCCTCGCCAGCACCACGGCGAGGAAGGAGACGAGGATCGCCCAGAACACGGCCACCAGGATCCCGGCAACCTCTCCACCGGTCACTGCGCACCGCTCTCTGCTGTCGTCATCGGTCGTTCGGGTCATGCGAAAAGTCGTCCCCCGACCCTATCGCGCCCGGGCTGTCACGCCGTACCGCCTTACCGCCCGTGGGGCGGGAGTGACGCGATCGGATTGTACGGAGCGCGCGCGGATGAGTACGCTCCGTGTCCCATGCGACGCAGCAATCTCCCGGCGGAGCTCAACCGGTTCGTGGGCCGGGCCGCCGAGCGGGCCGAACTGGCCGCGCTCCTCGCCGAATCCCGCCTCGTCACGGTCCTCGGCGTGGGCGGCGTGGGCAAGACCCGGCTGGCCCTGACGTGCGCCGCCGCGATGCAGAAACGCTACGGCGACGAGGTGCGACTCGCGGCGCTCGCCCCCGTGCGCGACCCCGAGCTCGTCGAGCACGCCCTGGTGGAGGCGCTCGGGCTGACCGACCACACCCGCCGCGGACCGCGCGAGGTGCTGCGCGACCACCTCGCCGAGCGCCGGCTGCTCCTCGTCCTCGACGGCTTCGAGCACCTGGTGGACGCGTGCGGCCCGCTCGTCCACGACCTGCTCGCCGGCGCGCCCGGACTGACCGTGCTGGCCACCGGCCGCCGCCCGCTGCGGATCCCGGGCGAGGCGGTGCTGACGCTGGCGCCGATGGGCGAGGACGACGCGCTGGAGCTGCTCGCCGAGCGGGCCGCGCGGGCCGGGACCCCCGCCGTCGCGGACGACGCGGCGGTACGGGAGCTGTGCCGGCGCCTCGACGGCATCCCGCTCGCGCTCGAACTGGCGGCGGGGCGGCTGCCGCTGCTCTCCGTGGAGCAGCTGCTGGCCCGGCTCGACGACCGCTTCCGGCTGCTCGGCGACGGCGGGCGCGGGGTCCTCCCCCGCCACCAGACGCTGCGCACCGCGATCGGCTGGAGCCACGAGCTGTGCACGCCGGAGGAGCGGCTGCTGTGGGCGCGGCTGTCGGTCTTCGCCGGCCCGTTCGACCTGGAGGCCGTGGAGTACGTGTGCGGGGGCCCCGACCTGCCGCAGGAGGGGATCCTCGACCTGCTGGGCGGTCTGCTGGCGCAGTCGCTGGTGTTCCGGGAGGACACGGCGGCGGGGCCGGGCTACCGGATGCTGGACACGGTGGCGGCGTACGGGGCGGAGTGGCTGGCGGCGCTCGGGGACACCGACCGGATGCGGCGGCGCCACCGCGACTGGTACATGGGGCTGGCGACCTGGTGCGAGCTGGAGTGGTTCAGTCCCCGGCAGGCGGAGGTGGCGGCGCGGACGGCGGCGGCGCTGCCGAACCTGCGGGCCGCGCTCGACCTGTGCCTGGAGGCGCCGGACGACGCGCACCTGGCGCAGCACCTGGCCGGGACGCTCTGGTTCGCCTGGGTGGGGTGCGGGCGGCTGTCGGAGGGGCGGCACTGGCTGGACCGGGCGCTGGCCCTCGACTCCGGGCACGAGGAGGCGCGGCTGAAGGCGCTGTGGGTGCTCGGCTACGTGGCGGTGCTGCAGGGCGACCCGACGGCGGCGGTGGCCGCGCTGCACAGCTGCCGGGAGCGGGCGCGGGCCTCGCGGAACCGCCTGGCGGAGGCGTACGCGACGCACCGGCTGGGGTGTCTGGCGCTGCTCTCGGACGACTTCCCGCGCGCCGAGGAGCTGCTGGGCCGGGCCCTCGGCGCGTACCGGGAGCTGGGCGAGCTGAACAGCAACGTGCTGATGGGCCAGGTGGAGCTGGCGATGGCGCGGGCCTTCCAGGGCGATCTGGAGGGGGCGGCGGCGGTCTGCCGGGAGGTGCGGGAGATCTGCGAGGAGCGCGGGGAGCGCTGGACGCGGGCGTACGCGCTCTATGTGCTGGCGTACTCGGCGTGGACCCGGGACGCGCTGGCGGAGGCGCGGGAGCTGCTGGTGGAGTGCCTGACGATCAACCACCTCTTCCGCGACCTGGTGGGGGTGGTGCTGGCGGTGGAGCTGCTGGCGCTGGTGACGGTGAGCGAGGGCGATCCGCTGGAGGCGGCGGTGCTCCAGGGCGCGGCGCTGCCGGCGTGGGACGCGGTGGGGATCCGGACGTTCGGGTCGGGCGCGTTCGACGGGCCGCGGACGCTGTGCGCGGGGCGGGCGGTGGAGGCGCTGGGCGCCGAGCGGTACGAGGAGGCAGTCCGGCTGGGGCAGGGGCTGTCGCTGGACGAGACGGTGGAGCGGGCGGTGGCCGCCCGGCCGGGCGCGGTCACGGACGGGCGGCCGGAGGCGGCGCCGCGGCCGTTCCGCAGCGCGCGTCCGCCGGTGGTGCCGGGAACGCGGAAGCCCGCCGGCTCCCCCACCGGGAAGGGCGGGGAAGCGGCGGGCTGAACACCGCGGGGGTGTACGACGGCCGCTGGATCAGCGGGCGTAGTACTCGACGACCAGCTGCTCGTCGCAGATGACCGGGATCTCCTTGCGGTTCGGCTCGCGGTCCAGGCGGAAGGCCAGGGCCTTCAGGTTGACCTGGAGGTAGCGCGGGGTCTCGCCGTCGGGGGCGAAGCCACCCTCGCGGGCGACCTGGAACAGGGTCTTCGCGCGGGACTTCTCGCGGACCATCACGACGTCGTCGGGACGGACGCGGAAGGACGGCTTGTCGACCTTGACGCCGTTGACCTGGATGTGGCCGTGGACGACCATCTGACGGGCCTGGTAGATGGTGCGGGCGATGCCCGAACGCAGGACCAGGGCGTCGAGGCGGCGCTCGAGCTCGACGACCAGCGCCTCGCCCGTCTTGCCCTCGGCCTTCTTGGCGCGGTCGTAGGCGCGCGCCATCTGGCGCTCGCTGATGTCGTACTGGGCACGCAGACGCTGCTTCTCGAGCAGACGGACCTTGTAGTCCGAGTTCTGCTTGCGGCCGCGGCCGTGCTCGCCCGGCGGGTAGGGACGGGCCTCGAAGTACTTGACGGCCTTCGGCGTCAGCGCGATGCCGAGGGCACGCGACTTCTTGACCTTGGGGCGGGCCTGGTTCGCCATGAACCAACCTCTCTGTCTGAACGAATACGGCTTCACCAGTGGTTACGGAGGTCGCAATCCGCAGCCGGGAAAACCCACCGGGCCCGTGAGGGTCCTGTCGGGCAGCCGCTTCCCGGTCTGGGCACGTACGTGCAGCACGCGAACGACCCACCGCCGGTCCCGGGAACCCGGGGGGTGGTGGGTGGCACGCGACACCATGCGAAGGTGCGCGACGCTCCTGGAAACCCGGCCCGGAGGCCGGGTCTCCTGCTGACCGTCCCGCTCTGGTGGCGCCGGCCGGGGCCGGACACGGGACGCAGCTGTCCGGACCAGTGTACCGGCTCCGCGGAGCGCCACCGACCGGGGGCGCTGGTCAGCCGCCGTCGCCCTTCAGGCGCTCGCGGACCTTCTCCACGACGTCCGCGTAGCGGGCCTCGGCGCCGTAGCGGGTGGGCTCGTAGTAGCGCTTGCCGTGGAGGGCGTCGGGGGCGTACTGCTGGGCGGCGATCGCGCCGGGCACGTCGTGCGGGTAGACGTATCCCTGGGCGTGGCCGAGTTTGGCGGCGCCCTTGTAGTGGCCGTCGCGCAGGTGGGGCGGGACGGGGCCGGCGAGGCCGTTCCGCACGTCCTCGCGGGCGGCGAAGATCGCGTTGGTCGCCGCGTTGGACTTCGGGGCGAGGGCGAGGGCGATGGTGGCGTGGCTGAGGGTGAGGGCGGCCTCGGGGAAGCCGATCATGGCGACGGCCTGGGCGGCGGCGACGGCGAGCGGCAGGGCCTGCGGGTCGGCGAGGCCGATGTCCTCGCTGGCGGAGATCATCAGCCGGCGGGCGATGAAGCGGGGGTCCTCGCCCGCCTCGATCATGCGGGCCAGGTAGTGCAGGGCCGCGTCGACGTCGGAGCCGCGGATGGACTTGATGAGGGCGCTGGCGACGTCGTAGTGCTGGTCGCCGTCCCGGTCGTACGTCACCGCGGCGCGGTCGACGGCCTCCTCGACGGTCTGGAGGGTGATCTCCCGCTCGCCCTTGGCGAGGGCGCCGCCGGCGGCGGCTTCCAGGGCGGTGAGGGCGCGCCGGGCGTCGCCGCCGGCGATCCGCAGCAGATGGGCGCGGGCGTCGTCGTGGAGGTCGACGGCGCCGCCGAGGCCGCGCTCCTCGGTGACGGCCCGGTCCATGAGGCCGCTGAGGTCCTCGTCGGTGAGCGGCTCCAGGGTGAGGAGCAGGGAGCGGGAGAGGAGCGGGGAGATCACCGAGAAGTACGGGTTCTCGGTGGTGGCGGCGATGAGGGTGACCCAGCGGTTCTCGACGGCGGGCAGCAGCGAGTCCTGCTGGGCCTTGGAGAAGCGGTGGATCTCGTCGAGGAAGAGGACGGTCTCCTTGCCGTAGCCGCCGGAGGCGCGGCGGGCGCCGTCGATGACGGCCCGGACCTCCTTGACGCCGGCGGTGATCGCGGAGAGTTCGACGAAGCGCTTGTCGGTGGCCTTGGAGACCACGTACGCGAGGGTGGTCTTGCCGATGCCCGGCGGGCCCCAGAGGATCACCGAGGAGGCTCCGGCGGGGCCGGTGCCCTCCCCGACGAGCCGCCGCAGCGGCGAGCCGGGCTTGAGCAGGTGCCTCTGGCCCACCACCTCGTCGAGGGTGCGGGGGCGCATCCGGACCGCCAGCGGGCTGCTGGACGGGTCCTTCTCCTGGCGTTCTTCGGCGGCTGCGGTAAAGAGGTCGGGCTCCACGTCCATGAAGCCTAGGACACGCCACCGACAGGCCGGGCGGGCGCGGTCAGCTCGTCCAGAAGTCCCACCAGCGGGTCAGGATCAGCATGCCGATGATTCCGAGGTGCAGGACGGGCAGGACCCAGGTGAACTCGGCGAAGAAGGTGCGCAGCCCGGCGGGTGCGGGGACGACCCCGGAGCGGACGTTGTGCGAGGTCACGTACCAGAACATGACGATGGTGGCGGCCCAGGCGAGGCAGCACCACAGGCAGAGCGAGTTGATCTCGTACAGCGACTGCTGCATGAGCCAGGTGCAGAAGCCGACGCCGAAGAGGGTGCCGGCGTTGAGGCCGAGCCAGTACCAGCGGCGGTAGCGGGCGCCGGCGAGGAGGGCGACGCCGATGGCGATCACCATGGCGTAGGTGACCAGGCCGAGCATCGGGTTGGGGAAGCCGAAGACCGAGGCCTGCTCGCTCTTCATGATGTTCCCGCAGGACACGATGGGGTTGAGGCTGCATCCGGGGACGAAGTTCGGGTCCTCCAGGAGCTTGAACTTGTCGAGGGTGATGACCCAGGCGGCGAGCAGTCCGGCCGCCCCGGTGATCACCAGGAGCCAGGCGAGGCCCTTGCTCGCTCCGATGGTCCCCGTCGTCTCCGTGCCGGCGTTCGTCATGCCCGTCCTTCTCCGTCGTCCAGGGCCCTGGCGGCCCCGCCCATTCTGCAACAAGGGGTACGCCCCCGGCCGTTCGCGGGACATAAGGACGGGCGGTGGGACGACAGGGCGAAGGGGCCCGGCCGCGCACGGCGGCCGGGCCCCTTCGACGGGTGCGGGGCGTCAGCCCAGCAGGCCGCGGACGGCGTCCAGGACCTCGTCCAGGGCGACCGCGCGCTGCTCGCCGGAGTGCATGTCCTTGACCTGGACCACACCTTCGGCGAGGTCCCGCTCGCCGGCGACCAGGGCGATCCGGGCGCCGGAGCGGTTGGCGTCCTTCATCGAGCCCTTGAGGCCCTTGCCGCCGAAGGAGAAGTCTGCGGCGACGCCGGCCCGGCGCAGCTCGGTGACCTTGCCGAAGAGGACGCGGCGCGCCTCCTCGCCGAGGGCGACGGCGAAGACGCTGGTGGGGGCGGGCAGGTCGAGCTCGACGCCCTCGGCCTCCAGGGCGAGGACGGTCCGGTCGACGCCGAGGGCCCAGCCGACGGACGGCAGCGCGGGGCCGCCGATCATCTCGGAGAGGCCGTCGTAGCGGCCGCCGCCGCCCACGGCGGACTGCGAGCCGAGGCCGTCGTGGACGAACTCGAAGGTGGTCCGGGTGTAGTAGTCGAGGCCGCGGACCAGCTTCGGGTCGTCCTCGAAGACCACGCCTGCGGCGGTGATCAGCTCGCGGACCTGCTCGTGGTACGCCTTGCAGGCGTCGCACAGGTAGTCGCGCAGCAGCGGCGCGTCGACCAGCTGCTTCTGCACGTCGGCGCGCTTGTCGTCGAGGACCCGCAGCGGGTTGATCTCGGCGCGGCGCAGGGTCTCCTCGTCGAGGTCGAGGCCGCGCAGGAAGGTCTGCAGGGCCTCGCGGTAGACGGGGCGGCACTCCTTGTCGCCGAGCGAGTTCAGCAGGATGCGGTACTGGCGCAGGCCGAGGGAGCGGTACGCCTGGTCGGCGAGGATGATCAGCTCGGCGTCGAGCGCGGGGTCCTCGGCGCCGATCGCCTCGGCGCCGACCTGCGAGAAGTGGCGGTAGCGGCCCGCCTGCGCCCGCTCGTAGCGGTAGTACGAGCCGGAGTACCAGAGCTTGACCGGCAGGTTGCCCTGCTTGTGCAGGTTGGCCTGGAGGGCGGCGCGCAGCACGGAGGCGGTGCCCTCGGGGCGGAGGGCGAGCTGGTCGCCGCCCTTCGTGGTGAGGGTGTACATCTCCTTGGTGACGATGTCGGTGGACTCGCCGACGCCGCGGGCGAAGAGGTTCACGTCCTCGAAGCCGGGGGTCTCGACGTAGCCGTAGCCGGCGTTCCTCGCCTGGGTGGAGATCGCGTCGCGAACCGCCAGGAAGACGGCGGAGCGCGGGGGGATCAGGTCGTACGTGCCCTTGGGGGCCTGAAAGGTGCTCACGGGAGTCTTGTCACATTCCTCGTCGGGGAGCCTGGGGGTCGCTCCCGAGGCCGGAGGCCACCTGCCGCAGATACGGGTTGGTGGCGCGCTCCTGGCCGATGGTCGTCTGGGGACCGTGGCCGGACAGGACGACGGTCGAGTTGTCGAGCGGCAGGACCACGCGGGTCAGCGACGCGAGCATCTCGTCCATGTCACCGCCGGGCAGGTCGGTGCGTCCGATGGAGCCGGCGAACAGCAGGTCGCCGGAGAAGAACACGGAGGGGATCTCCGAGGTCTCCGGCGTCCGGAAGGTCACCGACCCCTTGGTATGGCCGGGGGCGTGCGCGACGGTGAAGTCCAGGCCCGCGAGCTTCAGCGCGGCCCCGTCGGTGAGCTCCCGCACGTCGCCGGGTTCGCCCACGGTCAGCTCGCCCATGAGGGGCATGCCGATGGAGCGGCCGAGGGCCTTCTCCGGGTCGCTCATCATGTACCGGTCGGCGGGGTGGATCCACGCGGGCACGTCGTGGGCGCCGCAGACCGGGACGACGGAGGCGACGTGGTCGATGTGGCCATGGGTGAGGACCACCGCGACGGGCTTGAGCCGATGCTTCTTCAGCGTCTCCTCGACTCCCTGGGCGGCCTGGTGGCCCGGGTCGATGATGACGCACTCCTCGCCTGCGGCGGGGGCGACCACGTAGCAGTTGGTGCCCCAGGCCCCGGCGGGGAACCCGGCAATCAGCACGATCGTCCTTCTGTGTCGTCCGGCAGTGGGCTGCGGCCTCGCGGAATGCAGCAGATCAGAGCCTACCGGCGGTGCGTATTCCACAGCCAACCCGTATACGGTACGGGCACATCCGGCCAAGGCAGGAACACACGAACGAGAGGGAGCGGACCCGGTGGTCACCAGCGATCAGCGGCGGCGGCAGCTCGCCAGGGACAAGTACGCGCGCCAGCAGCAGCGGCGGGCGGAGGCGCGGCGCAGGACCAAGCGGCGCAACACGGTGATCGCGGCCTCCCTCGCGGTGGTGCTCGCGGCCGGCGGCGCGGTGTACGCCTCGGTGCAGTTCCTGGGGGGCGACTCCAAGAACACCGAGGCGGAGGCCCCGAGCGGCGAGCCGAAGATGGGCATCGAGGCCGAGGGCACGTACGACTTCGCCCTGAAGACCAACGAGGGCGACGTCACGATCACCATGGACGCGGCGAAGACCCCGCGCACGGTGAACTCCTTCAAGCACCTCGCCGACAAGAAGTACTTCGACGGCACCAAGTGCCACCGGCTCACCACCGCCGGGATCTTCGTCCTCCAGTGCGGCGACCCGGAGGGCACCGGCATGGGCGGCCCCGGCTACACCATCCCGGACGAGAACCTCGACGCCCTCGGCAAGCCGGGCGCCGACGGCAAGGTCACGTACAAGGCGGGCACGGTCGCCATGGCCAACACCGGGCAGCCCGGCACCGGCGGCTCGCAGTTCTTCCTCGTCTACAAGGACTCGAAGCTGCCGCCGCAGTACACCCCCTTCGGCACGATCGACGCGACCGGTCTCGCGGCGGTCCAGAAGGTCGGTGCGGCCGGGGCCGAGGGCGGCCAGGGCGACGGCGCCCCGAAGAAGCCGGTCACGATCGAGAAGGCGACCGTCTCCAAGAAGTGAGGGGACGCGCTCCGCAGGACGGCGGTCCGGCGGCCCGCACGCGCGTGACCGTGGAATTCGGTCGCGCTGAGTGCGGACAGCCGGGCCGCCGTTCGCCTAGATTGGCGTAGTGCGGCGCGGTCCGATCCTTCGGCCGCGCGGCGGAAGGCGGGCGCGGCCCGCCCAGGAACTGTGGACGATGCCCGGGGGTCACCACCCGTCGAGGGCATCATGGTGAGGAGGCGCTGTGAGCAGCGACCCGTGGGGCCGTGTCGACGAGACGGGCACCGTGTACGTGCGGACGGCCGAGGGTGAGAAGGTCGTCGGATCCTGGCAGGCGGGCACTCCCGAGGAGGCGCTGGCCTACTTCGAGCGCAAGTACGAGGGCCTGGTTGTCGAGATCGGCCTCCTCGAGAAGCGGGTGAAGACCACCGACCTCTCGGCGAAGGACGCCATGGCGGCGATCGAGCACATCCGGCACCAGGTCGACGAGCACCACGTCGTCGGCGACCTGGCCGCGCTCTCGGCCCGCCTGGACAAGCTCGTGGAGACGGTGGAGTCGCGCCGCGAGGAGCGCAGGGCGCAGAAGGCGAAGCAGGCCGACGAGGCGCGTGCCGCCAAGGAGGCGCTGGTCACCGAGGCCGAGGAGCTGGCGCAGAGCGAGCAGTGGCGGGCGGCCGGCGAGCGGCTGCGGTCCCTGGTGGACACGTGGAAGGGCCTGCCGCGGCTCGACCGCAAGTCCGACGACGAGCTGTGGCACCGCTTCTCGCACGCCCGCTCGGCGTTCTCCAAGCGCCGGAAGGCGCACTTCGCCCAGCTCGACGCGCAGCGCGAGGAGGCCCGGAAGACCAAGGAGCGCCTGGTAGCCGAGGCCGAGGCGCTGCAGAACTCCACCGACTGGGGTGCGACCGCGGCCCGCTACCGCGAGCTGATGGCCGACTGGAAGGCCGCCGGCCGGGCCCAGCGCGAGCACGAGGACGACCTGTGGAACCGATTCCGCGGCGCCCAGGACGTCTTCTTCGCCGCCCGTTCCGGGGTCTTCGCCGAGCGGGACGCGGAGCAGACCGAGAACCTCAAGCTGAAGGAGGAGCTGGCGGCCGAGGCCGAGAAGCTGCTCCCGGTGACGGACCTGAAGGCCGCCCGCGCCGCCTTCCGCGCCGTCAACGAGCGCTGGGAGGCCATCGGCCACGTGCCGCGCGACGCCCGTCCGAAGGTGGAGGGCCGGATGCAGGCGGTGGAGCGGGCGATCCAGGAGGCCGAGGAGGCCGAGTGGCGCCGCACCAACCCGGAGGCGCGCGCGCGTGCCGCGGGCCTGACCGGTCAGCTCCAGGACGCCGTCGACAAGCTGCGCAAGCAGATCGACGCCGCCCGCGCGGCCGGCAACGACGCCAAGGCCGACAAGCTCACCAAGGAGCTCGAAGGCCGCCAGGCCCTCCTGGACCAGGCCCTGAAGGGCCTCCAGGAGTTCGGCGGCTGACCGGCCCGCACGACCACGAGAAGGGCCCCCGGCACCGGCCGGGGGCCCTTCTCGTGCGTAGGGCTACGGCCTTCGCGCGCTCGTCACGCGGTACACGTCGTACACGCCCTCCACGCCGCGGACCGCCTTGAGGACGTGGCCCAGGTGTTTGGGGTCGCCCATCTCGAAGGTGAAGCGGGAGGTGGCGACGCGGTCGCGGGAGGTCTGGACGGCCGCCGAGAGGATGTTGACGTGCTGGTCCGAGAGGACGCGGGTGACGTCGGAGAGGAGCCGGGAGCGGTCCAGGGCCTCGACCTGGATGGCGACCAGGAAGACCGAGGACTGGGTGGGGGCCCACTCGACGTCCAGGATCCGCTCGGGTTCCCGGGAGAGCGACTCGACGTTGACGCAGTCGCTGCGGTGCACGGAGACGCCGCTGCCGCGGGTGACGAAGCCGATGATCGGGTCGCCGGGGACCGGGGTGCAGCAGCGGGCCAGCTTGACCCACACGTCCTCGACGCCCTTGACGACGACGCCCGGGTCGGCGTTGGAGCGGCGCTTGGAGCGGCCGCGGGTCGGCGGGGCCGCCTCCTCGATGTCCTCGGTGGCCGCCTCCTCGCCGCCGAGTGCCTGCACCAGCTTCTGCACGATGGACTGGGCGGTGACGTGGCCCTCGCCGATCGCCGCGTACAGCGAGGAGATGTCGTTGTACCGCATCTCGTGGGCGAGGGTGACGAGGGAGTCGCCGGTGAGGATCCGCTGGATCGGCAGGTTCTGCTTGCGCATGGCCCGCGCGATGGCGTCCTTGCCCTGCTCGATGGCCTCGTCGCGGCGCTCCTTGGAGAACCAGGCGCGGATCTTGTTGCGGGCGCGCGGGGACTTGACGAAGCCGAGCCAGTCGCGGGACGGGCCGGCGCCGGCGGCCTTGGAGGTGAAGACCTCGACCAGGTCGCCGTTGTCGAGGGTGGATTCGAGCGGCACGAGCCGCCCGTTCACCCGCGCGCCTATGGTTCGGTGGCCGACCTCGGTGTGGACCGCGTACGAGAAGTCGACCGGGGTGGCGCCGGCGGGCAGCGCGATGACGTCGCCCTTGGGGGTGAAGACGAAGACCTCGTTGCGGGACAGGTCGAAGCGGAGGGACTCCAGGAACTCGCCCGGGTCCTCGGTCTCCTTCTGCCAGTCGAGCAGCTGGCGCAGCCACGCCATGTCGTTGAGGTGGTCGTCCTTGCCGCCGCCCTTGGGCACGTCGGTGCGGATCTTGGAGGCGCCGGCGACGGCCTCCTGCTTGTACTTCCAGTGCGCGGCGATGCCGTACTCGGCGCGGCGGTGCATGTCGAAGGTGCGGATCTGCAGTTCGACGGGCTTGCCGTTGGGTCCGATGACCGTCGTGTGCAGCGACTGGTACATGTTGAACTTCGGCATCGCGATGTAGTCCTTGAACCGGCCGGGGACCGGGTTCCATCGCGCGTGGACGGTGCCGAGGGCCGCGTAGCAGTCGCGGACGGTGTCCACGAGGACGCGGATGCCGACCAGGTCGTAGATCTCCGCGAAGTCCCGGCCGCGGACGATCATCTTCTGGTAGACGCTGTAGTAGTGCTTGGGGCGGCCGGTGACGGTCGCCTTGATGCGGGCGGCGCGCAGGTCGGCCTGGACCTCGTCGGTCACTATGGCCAGGTACTCGTCGCGCTTGGGGGCGCGCTCGGCGACGAGGCGGACGATCTCGTCGTACATCTTGGGGTAGAGGATCGCGAAGGCGAGGTCCTCCAGCTCCCACTTGATGGTGTTCATGCCCAGCCGGTGCGCCAGCGGGGCGTAGATCTCCAGGGTCTCGCGGGCCTTCTTCTCCTGCTTCTCCCGCTTGAGGTAGCGCATGGTGCGCATGTTGTGCAGGCGGTCGGCGAGCTTGATGACCAGGACGCGCGGATCCTTGGCCATGGCGACGACCATCTTGCGGACGGTCTCGGCCTGCGCGGCCTCACCGAACTTGACCTTGTCGAGCTTGGTGACGCCGTCGACGAGGAGGGCGACCTGGTCGCCGAAGTCCCTGCGGAGGGTGTCGAGGCCGTACTCGGTGTCCTCGACGGTGTCGTGGAGGAGGCCGGCCATCAGGGTCGCCGGGTCCATGCCGAGCTCGGCGAGGATCGTGGTGACGGCGAGCGGGTGGGTGATGTACGGGTCGCCGCTCTTGCGCTTCTGGCCGCGGTGCCAGCGCTCGGCGACCTGGTAGGCCCGCTCGATCTGGCGCAAAGTGGCCGTTTCGATCTTCGGGTCGTTGGAGCGGACGATCCGCAGCAGGGGTTCGAGGACCGGGTTGTACGGCGACGAGCGCTGCACGCCGAGGCGGGCGAGGCGGGCCCGCACCCGGTTCGAGGAGCCGCCGGAGCGGGTCGGCGCGGGGGCCGGCGGAGGAGCGGGCGCAGCAGGCTTCGGCCTGTTCTCCGCAGGCTTGTTCGGGGGCGTGCCGGTCCCCTGCGCGGCCTGGTCGGCCTGGGGGTCGGGCTGCGCGGCGGAGAGTGACTGGGCCTCGTCTGGCAAAGAGCGCTCCTCTGGGGTCCCCCCGGACGGGGTCTGGGGGAGGTTCCGGGTCCCCCGGTCAGGCCCGGAAAGGCCATCGTATCGAGCCATGACGCGCCGTGCTCACGCGCCCGGGTGGCGGACGGGCCCCACGGCACCGCCTCTCCGGCCCCTTCCGGGGACGTACCGGGACAAACACACAGGGGCGCCCCGGGAATTCCCGGGGCGCCCCTGGCCGGAATCCGGAGGATTCGTCGCGGACGCGTCTCAGACGGTGATCAGCGCGGTGAGCGGAGCGCCGTGGAGGGCCGGTTCCAGGCGGGCGCGGCCCGGGAGGAAACCGAGCTCCATGAGGACCGCGACGCCCGCGACCTCGGCGCCGGCGCGGCGGATCAGCTCGATGGACGCCTCGGCGGTGCCGCCGGTGGCGAGGACGTCGTCGATGACCATGACGCGGTCGCCCGCGGCCAGGTCCTCGGCGTGCACCTCGATCTCGGCGGTGCCGTACTCCAGCTCGTACGCCTGCCGGAGCGTGGCGCCGGGCAGCTTGCCGGCCTTGCGGACCGGGACGAAGCCCAGGCCCGCGCGGACGGCGACCGGCGCGGCGAGGATGAAGCCGCGGGCCTCCAGGCCGACGATCTTGGTCGCGCCCTGCGCGGTGCAGAGGGCGGCGAGGGCGTCGGTGAGAGCCGTGAACGCCTCCGGGTCCGCGAGCAGCGGCGTGATGTCCTTGAACAGCACGCCCGGCTTCGGGTAGTCGGGGACGTCGCGGATGCGGCTGAGCAGCAGGCCGGTCACGTCCTGGGCCTCGGCCGTCATCGGCGCGGCTCCTCGGCGCGGCCCCGGCGGGCCGCACGGGGGCCGACGACCGCGGTCTCGGCCGCGCCGGTGCCGTCGTCGAGGCCGTCCTCGGCGCGGGCGGAGCCGGAGGCGCGCTTGGCGAGCACCCGCTTCCGCAGCGCCTTGATCGCCGGCTCGCGCTCCTTGAGGTCGGCGACGAGCGGGGTGGCGATGAAGATCGAGGAGTAGGCACCGGCGGCCAGACCCACGAAGAGCGACAGCGAGATGTCGTTGAGCATGCCGGCGCCGAGGACACCGCCGCCGATGAAGAGCAGGCCCGCGACGGGCAGCAGCGCCACGACGGTGGTGTTGATGGAGCGGACCAGGGTGCCGTTGATCGACCGGTTGGCCATCTCGCTGTAGGTGAAGCGGGTCTGCTTCGTGAGGTCCTTCGTCTGCTCCTTGAGGGAGTCGAAGACGACGACGGTGTCGTACAGCGAGTAGCCGAGGATGGTCAGCAGACCGATCACCGTGCCGACCGTGACCTCGAAGCCGACCAGCGAGTAGATGCCGACGGTGATGGTGAGGTCGTGGATCAGCGCGATCAGTGCCGCGACGGCCATTCTCCATTCGAAGGCGATCGCCAGGTAGATCACCACGAGGATCATGAAGACGCCGAGGCCGGTCCACGCCTTGTTGGCGATCTGCTCGCCCCAGCTGGGGCCGACCAGCTCGGCGGCGATCTTGTCCTCGGGGAGGTTCAGGTCCTCGGCCAGCTGGGTGCGGACCTTGTCGGACTGCTCGGTGTCGAGGCCGCCGACCTGGATGCGCAGCGAGCCGTTGCCGAGCTGCTGGACGATGGCGTCGTGACCGGACGCCTCCTCCGCGTACTCGGTGGCCTGGCTGACGGTGACGTCGGTCTTCGGGGTGGTGAAGACGGCGCCGCCCTGGAACTCGATGCCCATGTTGAGGCCGCGGACGGCCAGGGCGACGATGGCCGTGATGGTGATCAGGACGGAGAGGCCGTACCAGATCTTGCGGTTGCCGATGAAGTCGTAGCCGACCTCACCGCGGTGGAGCCGGGCGCCGAGATCGCCGAGCTTCGACATCTCACGCCTCCTTCGGTTCGACGGCGCCGGCGGCGCCGGCGGCGGGGGCGGTACGGCGGGCACGGCGCAGCGGCGGCTTGGCGCCGAGGCTCTTCGGGTCCAGGCCGGACAGCTTGTGGCCGTTGCCGAAGAACTTCGTGCGGGCGAGCAGGGTCATCACCGGCTTGGTGAAGAGGAACACCACGACGACGTCGAGCAGGGTGGTGAGGCCGAGCGTGAACGCGAAGCCCTGGACCTTGCCGACGGTGACGATGAAGAGCACCGCGGCGGCCAGGAACGACACGAAGTCGGAGACCAGGATGGTGCGGCGGGCGCGCGGCCAGGCGCGCTCGACGGCCGGGCGCAGGGTGCGGCCCTCGCGGATCTCGTCGCGGATGCGCTCGAAGTACACGATGAACGAGTCGGCGGTGATGCCGATGGCGACGATGGCGCCGCAGACGGCCGGCAGGTTGAGCGCGAAGCCGATGGCCGGGCCGAGCAGCGCCATGATCACGTAGGTGAGCAGGGCGGAGACGCCGAGGCTGAGGATCGCGATGAACGACAGGCCGCGGTAGTAGACCACCAGGTAGACGATGACCAGGCCGAGACCGATGGCGCCGGCGATGAGACCGGCCTCCAGCTGCTCGCCGCCGAGGGCGGCAGTGACGGTGTCGACGCTCTGGGTGTCGAAGGAGAGCGGCAGGGCGCCGTAGGCGAGGATGTTGCCGAGGTCCTGCGCGGACTGCTGGTTGAAGCTGCCGGAGATCTGCGCGTTGGCGCTCAGCGTGGTCTGGACGCGGGGCGCGGAGACGACCTCGCCGTCGAGCACGATCGCGAACTGGTTCTGCGGCTCGGCCTGCTGCGACAGCTTGCTGGTGATCGACTGGAACTTCTTCGAGCCGGCGTCCGTGAACTCCATGTCCACGATCCACTGGCCGGTCTGCTGGTCGATGGCGGCCTTGGCGTCGTCGACGTCACGGCCCTCGACCTCGGCGGGGCCGAGGATGTACTTCTCCCACTGGCCGATCGCGTTCTTGCCGCAGGCGACGATGGTGTCGGTGGGCTTGGTGCCGGCCGCGGCGGCGGTGCGCTGCTTGGGGTCCAGGCAGTTCAGGGTGGTGAACTTCTGCTGGAGGGCGGCCGTGGCGGCGTCCGCGGACGGGGTCGGCTGCGGGGTGCCGGTCGCCTTCGGGGTGGCGCTCGTCTTCGGCGTGCCGGAGGCGGAGCCGGTGGGGGTGGGCGTGCCGGTGGCGTTCGGGGCCTTGAGGGCCTCGGAGAGGGCACGGCCCTGGGTGGAGGCGGTGGCGGTCGGCGTGGCCGGCTTCTTCTCGCCCACCGAGGCGGAGGCGGAGGGCTTCGGCGTCGCCGAACCGGAGGGGGTCGCCGTGGGCGCGGCCTCTGGAGCGGCGGCCGCGACGGTGAGCACGGGCCGGAAGTACAGCTGGGCGGTGGTGCCGACCTGCTCGCGGGCCTGCTTCTCGTTCGTCCCCTTGGGGATGTTGACGATGATGTTCTCGCGGCCCTGCGTCTGGACCTCGGCCTCGGAGACGCCGAGACCGTTGACACGGCGCTCGATGATGCCGACCGCCGTGTTCATGTTGGTCTCGTTGACCGCGGACTCCTGGCCGGGCTCCGCCTTGGCCTTGAGCGTGATCGACGTGCCGCCGGCGAGGTCGATGCCGAGGCGCGGGGTGGTGTGCCCCGACCAGAACATGCCGCCGGTGAGCGCGACCATGGCGATCAGAATGAGTGCCAGGGCGCGGCCCGGCCGGCTCTGTCCCCCCGCCGGCCTTCGGCCCTTCTTCGGTGCTGCCACCTGTCGTTTCTCCCTGTCCAAACCGTCCGGGCGCCGGTGGGGCGCACGGAGGCCACGAAGTGTGTGTGGGGCCTTCCCCCGCAGACGTCGGACCGTTCCCGGCCGCGGCCACGCCGGTGGGCGTGGGCCGCGGGGCCGGGGGCGTCGTTTCCCTTACTTCGCCTCGGTCTCGCCGTCGGCCTTGCCGTCCTTCTCGACCTCGGCCTCGGCCGGGTCCGCCTTCTTCGTCAGGTCGGCCTTGGGGGCCTCGTCGGCGTCGGTCAGCGAGGAGGCGTCGTCCGGGACGACGGTGCCGGTCTCGTCGGCGGCGTCCTCGTCGGTGTCGCCGTGGACGATCCGGTTGTACTCGGCGTCGTCGAGGACGGCGCCGATCGCGTTCTTCGCGTAGACGGCGTGGACGCCGGGCGCGACCTCGAGCAGGACGGTCTCGTCCTGGATCTCCTTGACGGTGGCGTACATTCCCCCGATCGTGCGTACGCCGGTGCCGGGCTGCATCTGGTTGCGCATCTCCGCCGCCTGCTGCTGCTTCTTCTTGGCAGAGCGGGTCATCAGGAACATCGCCCCGATGAGCACGATGAACGGGAGGAGCATGCCGATGTTATTCACGGGACGGAAATCCTTCGCACGGTCACGGAGAACCCGCGGCCTGGTCTTCGGGGGTGGGTACGCCGACCAGAAAGGGCGGCATCGGCGGAGTCTAGGCGAGTCCGCATCGATGGAACAACGCCCAGCATGGCACCGTGGTTCCTGGTCGGGCGAGACTCCGCGCCGTCACCCACCCGTCACAGCGACCTCAGGAGCCGAACAGCCCCTGTTGTCCCGGTCCGGCCCCGGCCGGGCCCGCGGCCTGCGGCGGGACCAGTCCGAGGTGGGTCCAGGCGGCGGGGGTGGCGACCCGGCCGCGGGGGGTGCGGGCCAGCAGTCCCTCGCGTACGAGGAAGGGCTCGGCGACCTCCTCGACGGTCTCGCGCTCCTCCCCCACGGCGACGGCGAGGGTGGAGAGGCCGACGGGTCCGCCGCCGAAGAGCTTCAGCAGGGCTTCCAGGACGGCCCGGTCGAGGCGGTCGAGGCCGCGGCTGTCCACCTCGTACACGCCGAGGGCGGCGCCGGCGATCTCCCGGGTGATCACGCCGTCGGCCCTGACCTGGGCGTAGTCGCGGACGCGGCGCAGCAGCCGGTTGGCGATGCGGGGGGTGCCGCGGGAGCGGCCGGCGATCTCGGCGGCGCCGGCGGGGTCGATCTCCACGTCGAGGAGGCCGGCGGAGCGGGTGACGACGCGCTCCAGCTCGTGCGGCTCGTAGAACTCCATGTGGGCGGTGAAGCCGAAGCGGTCGCGGAGCGGGGGCGGCAGCAGTCCGGCCCGGGTGGTGGCGCCGACCAGGGTGAAGGGCGGCAGGTCGAGGGGGATGGCGGTGGCGCCGGGGCCCTTGCCGACGATGACGTCGACGCGGAAGTCCTCCATCGCCATGTAGAGCATCTCCTCGGCGGGCCGGGACATGCGGTGGATCTCGTCGAGGAAGAGGATCTCGCCCTCCTGGAGGGAGGAGAGGATCGCGGCGAGGTCGCCGGCGTGCTGGATGGCGGGGCCGGAGGTGATCCTGATCGGCGCGTTCATCTCTGCGGCGATGATCATCGACAGGGTGGTCTTGCCGAGGCCGGGGGCGCCCGAGAGCAGGACGTGGTCGGCGGTGGCGCCGCGCTGGCGGGCGGCCTTGAGGACGAGGTCGAGCTGCTGGCGGACCTTCTCCTGGCCGATGAACTCGCCGAGGTCCTTGGGGCGGAGCGCGGCCTCGACGGCCTGGTCGTCGCCCTCGGCGGCGGCGCCGACGATCCGCTCCTCGTGGGCGGATGCCGTCTCGTCGTCCCAGTTCACGGTGGTGTCTTCCTTCGTACGGGCGGGGCTGCGGGCGGTCAGCGGGCGCGGTTGAGCGTCTGCAGGGCGGCGCGCAGCAGCTGGGGCACGGGCGCGGAGCCGGTCTCGGCGAGCGCGGCCTCGGCCTGCGGGGTGACGGCGGCGACCGCTTCCTCCGCCTCGCGGCTCGCGTAGCCGAGGCCGACGAGGGCGGCGGTGAGCTGCTCGGTCCAGGGGGCGGGGGCGGCGGCGACGGCGCGCTGTCCGACGAGTCCGCTGCTGCCGAGGGGCTGGCCGAGCTTGTCCTTCAGCTCCAGCAGCAGCTTCTGGGCGCCCTTCTTGCCGATGCCGGGGACGGCGGTGAGGGCCTTCTCGTCGCCGGTGGAGACGGCGAGGCGCAGCGCGTCGGGGCTGTGGACGCCGAGCATGGCCTGGGCGAGCCGGGGTCCGACGCCGCTGGCGGTCTGGAGCAGTTCGAAGACCTGGCGCTCGTCGTCGTCCGCGAAGCCGTACAGGGTGAGGGAGTCCTCCCGGACGACGAGGGAGGTGGCGAGCCGGGTGTGCTCGCCGACGCGGAGGCCCGCGAGGGTGTTGGGGGTGCACTGGACGGCCATCCCGACGCCGCCGACCTCGACGACGGCGGTGGTGGGGGCGACGGCGGCGACCGGGCCGCTGACGAAGGCGATCATGACGTGCGGCCTTTCGAGGCGTGCAGGGCGACGGCCTGCTGGAGGCGGTTCTGCGCGGGGGCGCGCCAGATGTGGCAGATGGCGAGGGCGAGGGCGTCGGCGGCGTCGGCCGGCTTGGGCGGGGCGGCGAGCCGGAGCAGCCGGGTGACCATGGCGCCGACCTGGGCCTTGTCGGCGCGGCCGGAGCCGGTGACGGCCGCCTTGACCTCGCTGGGGGTGTGCAGGGCGACGGGGATGCCGCGCCGGGAGGCGCAGAGCATGGCGACGGCGCTGGCCTGTGCGGTGCCCATCACCGTACGGACGTTGTGCTGGCTGAACACCCGCTCGACGGCGACCAGTTCGGGCCGGTAGCGGTCGAGCCACTCCTCGATGCCGCGCTCGATGCCGACGAGGCGGTGGCCGATGTCGGCGTCGGACGGGGTGCGGACGACGCCGACGCCGAGCATGGTGAGCGGCCGTCCGGCGACGCCTTCGACGACCCCGACACCGCAGCGGGTGAGTCCCGGGTCGACCCCCAGTACGCGCACGCCGCCCCCTCCGTTCGATCGGCTATTCGTGCAGGCTATCGGGTGCCACTGACAACGCAGCGGGCCGACGGGGGTGTGTCCCCGTCGGCCCGCTGTGCGGAAGGCCGGCCGTCAGGCGTCGACCTTCGCCATGACCTCGTCGCTGACGTCGAAGTTGGCGAAGACGTTCTGCACGTCGTCGCTGTCCTCCAGGGCGTCGATCAGCTTGAAGATCTTGCGCGCGCCCTCCTCGTCGAGCTCGACCTGCATGGTCGGGACGAAGCTGGAGTCGGCCGAGTCGTAGTCGATGCCGGCCTCCTGGAGCGCGGTGCGGACCGCGACCAGGTCGGTGGCCTCGCTGAGCACCTCGAAGGTCTCGCCGAGGTCGTTGACCTCCTCGGCGCCGGCGTCGAGGACGGCGCCGAGGACGTCGTCCTCGGTCAGCTCGCCCTTGGGGACGATCACGACGCCCTTGCGGTTGAACAGGTACGACACCGAGCCCGGGTCGGCCATGGAGCCGCCGTTGCGGGTCATGGCGACGCGCACGTCGGAGGCGGCGCGGTTGCGGTTGTCGGTGAGGCACTCGATGAGCACCGCGACGCCGTTCGGGCCGTAGCCCTCGTACATGATCGTCTCGTAGTCGACGCCGCCGGCCTCGAGACCGCCTCCGCGCTTGATCGCCGAGTCGATGTTCTTGTTGGGGACCGACGACTTCTTGGCCTTCTGCACGGCGTCGAACAGCGTCGGGTTGCCGTCCAGGTCGGCGCCGCCGGTACGGGCCGCGACCTCGATGTTCTTGATCAGCTTCGCGAAGAGCTTGCCGCGCTTGGCGTCGATCACGGCCTTCTTGTGCTTCGTCGTAGCCCATTTAGAGTGGCCGGACATCTGCCTGTCTCCTTCGCGTAACCCACTTCTTGAACGAACCCCAGTGATCCTACCGGGACTCGTTCACCGCTCGCCGCGCACCATGTCGACGAAGAGCCCGTGGATCCGGTGGTCGCCGGTGAGCTCCGGGTGGAACGAGGTCGCGAGCGCGTTGCCCTGCCGGACGGCGACGATGTGGCCGTCGTGCTCGGCGAGCACCTCGGTCGCGGCGCCGACGGACTCCACCCAGGGGGCGCGGATGAAGACGCCCTCGACGGGCGTGGCGATGCCGGCGACGGTGACGCCCGCCTCGAAGGACTCGTTCTGCCGGCCGAAGGCGTTGCGGCGGACGATCATGTCGATGCCGCCGAACGTCTCCTGGCCCGAGCGCGGGTCGAGGATCTTGTCGGCGAGCATGATCAGGCCGGCGCAGGTGCCGTAGACGGGCATGCCCGCGGCGATCCGCTCGCGGACCGGCTCCATCAGGCCGAAGAGGACGGCCAGCTTGGAGATGGTGGTGGACTCGCCGCCGGGGAGGACCAGGCCGTCGACCTCGGCGAGTTCTTCGGGGCGCCGGACCGGCCTGGCCACGGCGTCCGCCGCGGCCAGGGCGATCAGGTGCTCCCGGACGTCGCCCTGGAGGGCCAGGACGCCGATCACGGGGGTGGTGCTCATCGGTGTTACCAGCCCCGGTTGGCGTAGCGCTCGGACTCGGGGAGGGTGTCGCAGTTGATGCCGACCATGGCCTCGCCGAGGTTGCGGGAGGCGTCCGCGATGACCTTCGGGTCGTCGTAGAAGGTGGTGGCCTTCACGATGGCGGCGGCGCGCTTGGCCGGGTCGCCCGACTTGAAGATGCCGGAGCCGACGAAGACGCCCTCGGCGCCGAGCTGGCGCATCAGCGCGGCGTCGGCGGGGGTGGCGACGCCACCGGCGGAGAACAGGACCACGGGGAGCTTGCCGAGCTCGGCCACCTCCTTGACGAGCTCGTACGGGGCGCGCAGCTCCTTGGCGGCGGCGAAGAGCTCGTTGTTGTCGTAGCCGCGCAGCTTGGCGATCTCGTTCTTGATCTGGCGCAGGTGGCGGACGGCCTCGACGACGTTGCCGGTGCCGGCCTCGCCCTTGGAGCGGATCATCGCCGCGCCCTCGGCGATGCGGCGCAGGGCCTCGCCCAGGTTGGTGGCGCCGCAGACGAAGGGGGTGGTGAAGGCCCACTTGTCGGAGTGGTTGATCTCGTCGGCCGGGGTGAGGACCTCGGACTCGTCGATGTAGTCGACGCCGAGGGACTGGAGGACCTGGGCCTCGACGAAGTGGCCGATGCGGGACTTGGCCATCACCGGGATGGACACCGCGCCGATGATCTCCTCGATCATGTTCGGGTCGGACATGCGGGCCACGCCGCCGTCCTTGCGGATGTCCGCGGGGACGCGCTCCAGGGCCATGACGGCCACGGCGCCGGCGTCCTCGGCGATCTTCGCCTGCTCGGCGTTGACCACGTCCATGATCACGCCGCCCTTGAGCTGCTCGGCCATGCCGCGCTTCACGCGGGCGGTGCCGGTCTCGGGGGTCTGGGGGGTGGTGGAGCTGGACACGGAAACCTCACTCGTGACAACGGGTTCAACGGTGCGTTGACGACTAGAGCGAGGAAACAGGCCACGACCGGTCCACATCAAGGGCCAATGTGCAGCCGGTGGATCCTTTTGGCGGGAATCCGAGGCCGCGGCGGGCTCAGGACGGGCGATCGGCCAGGGCCACCGGCGGTTCGTCGTCCATTTCGAAGGCCATCGGGAAGGGCGCGTGGCCCGCGAGCCGGAACCAGCGGACCTTGCGGTGCCGGCGCAGGGCGCGGGCGGCCCGGACGGCGTCGTTGTGGAAGCGGCGGGCCATCGGGACCCGGCGGACCGCGGCGGCCAGCTCCCCCGCCGCCGCCTCGCCGCCGGGCGCCTCGCGTACGAGCTCCACCTGCTCGGGCTCGCCGAAGACGGCCCGCAGCGCCTGGCTCAGCTCGCTCTCGGCGACCTCCCGGTGGTCCTCCTCCGCCTGCCGGGCCGCGTGCGCCGCCTCGTACAGGACGATCGAGGCGGCCGGGTCGAGGACGCCGGAGGTGGCCAGTTCCTGGGCGACCGAGGCCCGCCGGAGCAGCTGGGCGTCGAGCGCGGCGCGCGCCGCGTCGATGCGGGTGTGCAGCCGGTCGAGCCGGCCGGCGGTCCAGCTGAGGTAGACGCCGATGAGGATCAGCGCGACGACGGTCCAGATCAGGGTTTCGGTCACGGGCGCACAGGCTACCCGGGCGGGGGCAGCGCCCCTTCCCAAAGGGCGTGGTCGTGGGCGAACAGGACACGGACCGGCCGGCCGTCCGCGAGTGCGGCGAGCCGGCCGAGCCAGGGCCGGTACGGCGTCCCGAACGCGTCCGCGCGGTCGTACGCCTGCCCCGCGAGGACCGTCAGCCGGTCGCCGTGGTCGAGGACGAGCGACTGGTGCCCGTCGACGTGGCCGGGCGTCGGCACGATCCGCAGCCCCGGGGCGATCTCGTGCTCGCCGTCGATCTCCGTCCAGGCGACGCCGGGCAGCAGGGAGTCGATCGTGTAGTCGCCCGCCCGCGCGGCGGCGAGTTCGCGGCGCTGGACGAGGGCGGGGGTGCCGGGGAAGCGCTGGTTGCCGCCGATGTGGTCGAAGTGCAGGTGGCAGTTGACGAGGAGGTCCACGCCGGCGGGCGGGACGGTGAGGGGCCGGCGGACGATCCGGTAGTGGGCGTCGGTCTCGGGCGACCCCTCGCCCATGCCGGTGTCGAAGAGGAGGGTGCCGGAGGGGGGGCGGACCAGGTAGGCGAGCGCGGGCTCCACGCGCGCGTGGACGCCGCCGTACTCCTCGGCGGGGCGGGTGAAGGACCCGAGGTCGAGTCGCGTGACGTCGATCATGCGCCCAGGGTGCTCTCCGGCGCCCGCCCGGGGCGCCCGTTCCGCCGGGGGCGGAACGCACGGAGAGCGCGGAGCGCTACAGCCCCGGCGGAGCGCTACAGCCCCAGCCGGGCCCGCAGGCCGCCCGTCCGCTCGTCCGTGTCGACCGCCGCCGCCCCGTCCGTCACCGTCTCGTACACCGCGAGGATGTCCGCGCCGACCGTCGACCAGTCGAAGCGCCGTACGTGCGCCGAGCCGCGCGCGCTCAGTTCCGCGCGCCGCGCGGGGTCGCCGAGCAGCCGGACCGCCGCCTTCGCGAGGGCGTCCGCGTCCTCGTTGGCGAACAGCTCGCCCGCCGCGCCCTGGTCGAGGACCTGCGCGAACGCGTCCAGGTCGGCCGCGAGGACCGGCGCGCCGGCCGACAGCGCCTCGACGAGGATGATGCCGAACGACTCGCCGCCGGTGTTGGGCGCCACGTACACGTCGACGCTGCGCAGCAGCCGCGCCTTGTCCTCGTCGCTGACCATGCCGAGGAACTCCACCCGGGAGCGCATCTCGGCCGGAAGCGAGGCCACCGCCTCCTCCTCGTCGCCGCGCCCGGCGACCAGGAGCCGGGTGTCCGGCCGCTCGGCGAGGATCTGCGGCAGCGCCTTCATCAGGACCGGCAGGCCCTTGCGGGGCTCGTCGATCCGCCCGATGAAGCCCAGCGTCCCGCCCTGCCACTCGGCCTTTGGCTCCGCGCCGGCGAAGAAGCCGACGTCGACGCCGTTGGGGATGACGACGGCGTCGCCGCCGAGGTGCTCCACCAGGGTCCGGCGGGCGTACTCGCTGACCGCGATCCGGGCGCTGATCTTCTCCAGCGCCGGCTGGAGGATCGGATAGGCGGCGATCATCGCCCGCGAGCGCGGGTTCGAGGTGTGGAAGGTGGCCACGATCGGGCCCTGCGCCGCCCAGCAGGTGAGCAGCCCCAGCGACGGGGAGGTCGGCTCGTGGATGTGGACGACGTCGAAGGTGCCGTCGTGCAGCCAGCGGCGGACCCGGGCGGCGGAGAGGAAGCCGAAGCTGAGCCGGGCCACCGAGCCGTTGTACGACACGGGCACCGCGCGGCCGGCGGAGACGACGTACGGGGGCAGCGGGGTGTCGTCGTCGGCGGGGGCGAGGACGGAGACCTCGTGGCCGAGCCGGATCAGGTGCTCGGCGAGGTCGCGGATGTGGAACTGGACGCCGCCCGGTACGTCCCAGGAGTACGGGCAGACGATCCCGATCTTCACGGTGTGCGCTCCTCCAGGTCGGCCAGCCAGAGGCGCTGGAGCATGTGCCAGTCCTCCGGGTGGTCCGCGATCGCCCCGGCGAAGACATCCGCGAGGGCCTGTGTCATCCGGGACGCCTTTTCGGCCCGGGTGCCTGACTCGGGCACGTCGAGCGGCGCGTGCACCTGGCCCTGCATGGTGTCGGAGCCGTCGTACCAGAGGGTGACCGGCAGGAGCAGGGCGCCGGTCTGGAGCGCGAGCATGGCGGGGCCCGCGGGCATCCGGGTGGGCTCCCCGAAGAAGGAGACCTCGACGCCGGAGGAGGACAGGTCCCGGTCGGCGACCAGGCAGACCAGGCCGCCGGCGCGCAGCCGCCGGGCGAGGGTCCCGAAGGCGGCGCCGCCGGTGTGCGGCAGCACCTCCATGCCGAGGGACTCGCGGTAGGCGACGAAGCGGTCGTACAGCGACTCGGGCTTGAGCCGCTCGGCGACGGTGGTGAAGGGCACGCCGAGGGCGCGGGTCACCCAGACGCCGGCCAGGTCCCAGTTCCCCATGTGCGGCAGGGCGAGGACGACGCCCCGGCCGGACGCGAGGGCGTCCTTCAGGTGGTGGACGTCCTTGGGCGCGAAGCCGTTCGCGGCCCGCTCGCGGCTCCAGGTGGGCAGCCGGAAGGACTCCATCCAGTAGCGCATGTACGAGCGCATGCCGGCCCGCGACAGCGCGGCGAGCCGTTCGGGCGTGGCGTCCGGCACCACGCGCGCGAGGTTGGCCTCCAGCCGCAGCACGCCCTTGCCGCGCCGCTTCCAGACGGTGTCGGCGATCCGCCGGCCGAGGGCCCTGGCGGCCGGCTCGGGGAGCTTCTTGACGGTCGCCCAGCCGAGCCCGTACAGCCCGTCCGCGATCCGGTCCTTCACCGCGCTCACGTGGTCGCCCCGCCTCCCCCTGCCGCCGCGGCGGCGTCGGCCTCCGCGGCCTCCCTGCGTACCGTCACGACCCGCTGTCCCAGGGTCACCGCCGAGCCGGCGGCGACGATCCACAGCGCGATCGGCAGCAGCACGTCGATCCCCGGCACCCCGAAGGCGTGCAGTCCGGCCAGGCCCGCGGCGACCAGCGAGATCACCAGCCGCTCGGCCCGCTCGACCAGGCCGTTCACCGCGACCGGCAGGCCAATCGATTCGCCTCGCGCCTTGGTGTACGAGACGACCTGGCCGCTCGCCAGGCAGAAGATCGCCACCGCGCACAGCACGTTGTCGTCGCCGCGGCCCGCGTACCAGAGCGCGAAGCCGCCGAAGATCGCCCCGTCGGCGACCCGGTCGAGGGTCGAGTCGAGGAAGGCGCCCCAGCGGCTGGAGATCCCGGCCTGGCGGGCCATGTTGCCGTCGACGAGGTCGGAGAAGACGAAGAGCGTGATCACGATCGTGCCCCAGAAGAACTCGCCCCTGGGGAAGAAGACCAGCGCGCCGGCGACCACTCCCGCCGTGCCGATCAGCGTCACGGCGTCGGGGCTGACGCCCCGGCGGAGGAGAAACGCGGCGAACGGTGTGAGGACACGCGTAAAAAACGCACGCGCGTACTTGTTCAGCATGGCCTTCCCGAGGTTTCGGCGGGCCGCGCGGTCCCATGACCACCGGCTCACCCATCGTAGCCACGCGCGTGGCGCCGCACGGGAGCGCACCCGCCCCGCCGCGTCGGCGTACCCCGGCGGGCCCACGGCCGTACGACGGATGGACGCGTCCCGGGGGCGGTGCCAAGCTCGGAGGAGAGCATCCGCGGGCCCGCCGGGGCGGCGCCCCGACGCCGCTCCCCCGCGCCCGCTCCCACCCCCTCACCGCCTCGCAGCCGGGAGGACCACCATGGGCGACAAGGCGCACTCCCCCGCCGGAGCCGCCGGCAGGGCACCGACGGCCGACCGGCCCTCGGACATACGGAACGTGGTGCTGGTCGGCCACAGCGGCTCGGGCAAGACGACGCTGGTCGAGGCGCTCGCCCAGACCGCCGGCGCGCTGGTCAGACCCGGGCGGGTGGAGGACGGGGCGACCGTCTCCGACCACGACGAGATCGAGCACCGGCAGCACCGCTCCGTCCAGCTGTCGCTGGTGCCGGTCGGCTGGCAGGGCCACAAGATCAATCTGCTCGACACCCCCGGGTACGCCGACTTCGTCGGGGAGCTGAGGGCCGGTCTGCGCGCGGCGGACGCGGCCCTCTTCGTCGTCTCGGCCGCGCAGGAGGCCGACGCGGTCGCCGCGTCCACCCGGATGGTCTGGGAGGAGTGCGCGGCCGTCGGCATGCCGCGCGCCATCGTCGTCACCCACCTCGACACGGCCCGCACCGGCTACGACGAGCTGACCGCGGTCTGCGCCGGGCTCTTCGGCGGCGACGACCCCGACGCCGTCCTCCCCCTCCACCTGCCGGTGTACGGCCCCGAGGGCCCGGACGGGCACGCGCCCGTGACCGGTCTGGCCGACCTGCTCGGGGAGCGGGTCCTCGACTACGCCACGGGCGAGCGGCGCGAGCTGCCGCCCGGCGACGCCGACCGGGAGGCCGTCGCCGCGGCCCGGGCCCGGCTCATCGAGGGGATCATCGCCGAGAGCGAGGACGAGACCCTGATGGACCGCTACCTCGGCGGCGAGGAGGTCGACGTGGGGACCCTCGTCGGCGACCTGGAGAAGGCGGTCGCCCGGGGCGGGTTCCACCCGGTGCTCGCCGCCGCGCCCGCGGCGGCGAGCGGCGGCCAGGGCCTCGGCACGGTCGAACTCCTGGAGCTGATCACCCGCGGCTTCCCCTCGCCGCTGGAGCACGAGCCGCCCGCCGTCACCACCCCGGACGGCGAGCCCCGGCCGCCGCTCGCCTGCGACCCCGACGGGCCGCTGGTCGCCGAGGTCGTGAAGACGGCCGCCGACCCGTACCAGGGACGGCTCTCGCTCGTCCGGGTCTTCTCGGGCACGCTCCGGCCCGACGAGACCGTCCACGTCTCCGGGCACGGCCTCGCCGGACGCGGCCACGAGGACCACGACGCCGACGAACGGGTCGGCGCCCTCACCTCCCCCTTCGGCAAGCAGCAGCGGCCGGTGCCGCACTGCGTCGCCGGGGACCTGGCCTGCGTGGCACGGCTGAGCCGCGCCGAGACCGGCGACACCCTCTCCGCCAAGGACGATCCGCTGCTGATCGAGCCGTGGCCGATGCCCGAGCCGCTGCTGCCGCTCGCCGTCGAGGCGCACAGCAAGGCCGACGAGGACCGGCTCTCGCAGGGCCTGGCCAAGCTGGTCGCCGAGGACCCGACGCTGCGCCTGGAGCAGAACCAGGACACCGGCCAGGTCGTGCTGTGGTGCCTGGGCGAGGCCCACCAGGACGTCGTCCTGGAGCGGCTGCGCGGCCGGCACGGGGTGCGCGTCGACGCCGTCCCGTACCGGGTGCCGCTGCGGGAGACCTTCGGCGCCCCCGCGTCCGGCCGCGGCCGGCACGTGAAGCAGTCCGGCGGGCACGGGCAGTTCGCCATCTGCGAGATCGACGTCGAACCGCTCCCGCCGGGCAGCGGCATCGAGTTCGTGGACGAGGTGGTGGGCGGCGCGGTGCCCCGCCCGTTCATCGGCTCCGTCGAGAAGGGCGTCCGCGCCCAGGCCGCGCGCGGGGTCGCCGCCGGGCACCCGCTGGTCGACGTGCGGGTCACCCTCAAGGACGGCAAGGCCCACTCGGTGGACTCCTCCGACGCGGCCTTCCAGACGGCGGGCGCGCTCGCGCTGCGCGAGGCCGCCGCCGGCGTCCCCGTCCACCTGCTGGAGCCGGTCGCCGAGGTGCGGGTGCTCGTCCCCGACGAGTACGTCGGCGCGGTGATGAGCGACCTGTCCGGCCGGCGCGGCCGGGTCGTCGGCACCGACCAGGCCGGGCCGGGCCGCACGGTCGTCCGGGCCGAGGTCCCGGAGATCGAGATCGGCCGGTACGCGATCGACCTGCGGTCCGTCTCGCACGGCACGGGCCGTTTCGACCGCAGCTACGCCCGGCACGAGCCGATGCCCACCCAGATCGCCGAACGCTTCCGCGAACAGGCCGGAAAGCGCTCCTAGTTGACGCGGCGTCCGGTTGCTCCGCCCGCCCGGCCCGAACCGGGCGGGCGGGTTCCGGTCGCGGTTGTCCACAGGCGGTGACGCATACCACGCCGCCCGGTTACGCTGTGGTGCCCAGCTCGGAAGGTGTGCGGGGCGCGGCAGTCGGGAACAGCCCGCACAGGTACTCGCGGTGATGGGGGCGGAAGTGTCGATCGACGGTTTCGGACCGGGGGCTCAGATCCCGCTCCAGGGCGGCAGCGGCCTGACCGGGGCGACGAACGCGCTGGCGTCCGCCGCGTACCGGGACAGCCCCCTGGAGACCATCCAGGAAGCCGACAGCGAGCACTACAAGACCACGCTCAAGAAGGGGAAGTGGGAGAAGCTCTTCCGCCCAGACCTGGGCGAGGCGTTCTCCCGCGCCGTGCAGGTCCGCATGCTCGGCGGCGGCCGCAAGGCCCTCATCCAGTCGTTCGGCGCCGAGCCGCAGCCGGTCGTCGAGCACTGCCTGGCCGCCACCCACATCCGCCGCCGCCGCGACGTGAAGCTGACCCTCATCACCTTCTTCTGCGGCGTCCTCTTCCTGCCCGGCCTGCTGCTCTGGCTCGGCCTCATCCACCTGCGCCGCATCGCCGCGGGCTCCGACAACAAGAAGACGAGCGCGATCGGCACGGTCCTGTTGTGGGCCTTCGGGATCGTCGCCGTCCTGATCCTCCTCCGGCTCCCGTGGGACGGGCTGCTGACCAACTACCTGCGCCTGATGATGGTCGCGCCGGTCGCCGGCTGGTACCTCGCGAGCCGGGTGTGCCTGCGGACCGCCGTCGACCTCCGCGACCGCTGGACCGGACTGCTCAGCGGCGGCGGCGTCGGCGCCCACGTCCCCGGCTCCGTCCCCACCGACCCGGGCGAGAAGTCGGCGGAGGAGCTGCGGCTCAACCTGGAGAAGCTCTCCGCCGAGCAGCAGTCCAACGTCGTCTTCTACGCCGGCTCCAAGGGCGTCCTCGGCCTCGGCACCCGCTGGGGCAGCTGGACCCTCGCCGAGGAGCTGGTCCCCGTGGACGGCCTGGAGATGCACGAGTTCCGCGCCTGGGACCTGGTCCGCAAGATCCACGACCAGCTCACCCTGCTGGAGCGGGGCTCCCTGAAGTCCGGCTTCCCCAAGCCGACCGTGAAGCACTGGATCGTCTCCCCCGTCGGCGAGGGCGCCGACGAGGTCACCCGCCCCGAGGGCGACAACATCGTCCACTTCCAGGTCAAGCCGCACGAGATACAGCGCATCTGCAACGAGCAGCAGTTCGGCGCCGGCAACCGCCACTACCTGGGCGTCCAGTTCACCCTCTGGGACGGGAACCTGGTGCTGACCATGATGGTCACCGTCACCTCGCTCCACCACACCCTGCGCATCGAGGTGACCGGCCACGCGCTGGGCCCCGTCCACGGCCTCTTCACCACCAAGCCCAAGGCGAAGACCAGGGAGGTCTCCAAGACCGTCCGGTTCTGGGAGACGAAGGAGATCCCGCAGCCGCTGCTCGGCACCGACGACATCGTCCGGCTCGCGGTCCGCGCCCCGCTCACCTGGTACCCGCCGGTCCTGGACTTCCTCGGCGGCAAGATGACCCTCCCGGAGCCCTTCGGCCTGCGGCACGTCTGGGCCGGCCCGCTCTGGAAGAACCGGTTCATGGCCGACGACGCCATCCGCATGGCCACGCCCGTGCTCCGCGCCGTGCACACCGCGACCATCCGCTTCCTCGACGCGCACAACGTCGACACCGAGCGTTTCACCAACCGCGCGCTCGTCCTCGGCGGGAACGTGCAGGACCCCGGCCCGAAGAAGGCCGACGTCTACGACGCCTGACCGCCTCCGCGGCGGGACGCCGACGGCCCCGGGGCGCGCGCCCCGGGGCCGTACGGACGGCGGGAGAGCCCGCTCAGACGGTCGCCGGCCAGGCGTCCGCCAGCATCTTCCGGGTGTCCGCGAGCAGCTGCGGCAGGATCTTGGTGTGCCCGACGACCGGCATGAAGTTGGTGTCGCCGCCCCAGCGCGGCACCACGTGCTGGTGCAGGTGCGCGGCGATCCCGGCACCGGCCACGGCGCCCTGGTTCATGCCGATGTTGAAGCCGTGCGCCCCCGACGCCGCGCGCAGCGCGATCATCGCCCGCTTGGTGAAGTCGCCGAGCTCGGCCGTCTCCGCCGCGTCCAGGTCGGTGTAGTCGGCGACGTGCCGGTACGGGACGACCATCAGGTGCCCGCCGTTGTACGGGTACAGGTTCAGCACCGCGTACACGCCGGCGCCGCGGGCGATCACCAGCCCGTCCTCGTCCGACTTCGACGGGATCGAGCAGAACGGACAGCCGTCGTCGGCGCCCGGCCCGGTCGGCTTGTTCTCGCCCTGGATGTACGCCATCCGGTGAGGCGTCCACAGGCGCTGGAACGCGTCCGGCGCCCCCACTCCGATCTGCTGCTCCGGCTCAGTCGTCATGCTGTGCAGCATATGGCGTCGCCCGTTCGGATCGCGTCGGCGGGGCGAGGAAAGCCGCCCCGGGTGATCCTGATCCGATGAGCGACAGGCCCCCGAAACCGCCCCGCCAGGAACGCTGGGACCACCGCATGGAGACGCCGCTCGCCGTCGCCTCGGTCGTCTACCTCGCGGGGTACGCGGTCCGGGTCCTCGCCCGCGACCAGCTGCCGCGGCTGGGCGTCGACCTGTGCCTGGCGGCGATCCTCGGGGCCTGGGCGGTCTTCGTCGCCGACTACGCGGTACGGCTCCGGCTCAGCGGCCTGCGCCCCCTCCGCTTCGTCCGCACCCACCTCCTCGACACGGTCGTCGTGCTGCTGCCGCTGCTGCGCCCGGTCCGGATGGTGACCCTCTACGACCGGGTCCAGCGCCGCCGGGACCGGCCGCGGCTCAGCCTGTACGCCCGGGTGATGGTCTACGCCGGGGTCTCGGTCTCCCTGCTCGGCTTCGCCGCCGCGCTCACCGTCTACCACCACGAGGCCGACGCCCCCGGCGCCTCGATCCGCACCTTCGGCGACGCGATGTGGTGGGCCTGCGCCACGCTGGCGACGGTGGGCTACGGCGACGTGAGCCCGGTGACCCCGGTCGGCCGCACGGTCGCGGTCGGTCTGATGGCGTGCGGGCTGGCGCTGCTGGGGGCGGTGACGGGTTCGTTCTCGTCGTGGCTGATCCAGGCGTTCACCCGGGAGGACGAGAGACCGGGGAACGAGAGGCCGGGAAGCCAGGGGCCGGGGAACCAGAGGCCCGGGAACGAGGGGCCGTAGCACGGGCCAGGCCCCCGAGGCGTCCCCCGGGGGCCTGGGTCGGAACGCTCCGGCCGTCAGACCTGGACGCGCTCCTCGACGACCCGGGCGAGCTTGGCGATGGCCTCGTCGACGGGGATGCCGTTCTCCTGCGAACCGTCGCGGTAGCGGAAGGAGACGGCGCCGGCGGCCATGTCCTCGTCACCCGCGATGATCATGAAGGGGACCTTCTGCTTCTGCGCGTTGCGGATCTTCTTCTGCATCCGGTCCGAGGAGGAGTCGACCTCCACGCGCAGCCCCTGCTTCTTCGCCTTGGCGGCGAACTCCTGCAGGTACTCGACGTGCGCGTCGCCGATCGGGATGCCGGTCGCCTGGACCGGGGCCAGCCACGGCGGCATGGCGCCCGCGTAGTGCTCCAGGAGCACCGCGAAGAAGCGCTCGATGGAACCGAACAGCGCGCGGTGGATCATGACCGGGCGCTGCTTGGTGCCGTCCGGGGCGGTGTACTCCAGGTCGAAGCGCTCCGGCAGGTTGAAGTCGAGCTGGACGGTCGACATCTGCCAGGTGCGGCCGATGGCGTCCCGCGCCTGCACGGAGATCTTCGGGCCGTAGAAGGCGGCGCCGCCCGGGTCGGGGGTGAGCGGGAGGCCCTGCTTCTCGGCGACCTGCTGGAGGACCGCGGTGGCCTCCTCCCACACCTCGTCGGAGCCGACGAACTTCTCCGGGTCCTTGGTGGACAGCTCCAGGTAGAAGTCGGTCAGGCCGTAGTCGCGGAGGAGGTTGAGGACGAAGGTGAGGGTCTTGTCGAGCTCCTCCGCCATCTGCTCGCGGGTGCAGTAGATGTGCGCGTCGTCCTGGGTGAAGCCGCGGGCCCGGGTCAGACCGTGGACGACGCCGGACTTCTCGTACCGGTACACGGTGCCGAACTCGAACAGGCGCAGCGGCAGCTCACGGTAGGAGCGCCCGCGCGCGTCGAAGATCAGGTTGTGCATCGGGCAGTTCATGGGCTTGAGGTAGTAGTCCACGCCCTCGTCGAGCTGCATGGGGGGGTACATGCCCTCGGCGTACCAGTCGAGGTGGCCCGACTTCTCGAAGAGCTTGCCCTTGGTGGCGTGCGGCGAGTAGACGAACTCGTAGCCCTCCTCCTCGTGCCGCTTGCGCGAGTAGTCCTCCATGACCCGGCGGATGATGCCGCCCTTGGGGTGGAAGACGGCGAGGCCGGAGCCGATCTCATCCGGGATGGAGAAGAGGTCGAGCTCGTTGCCCAGCTTGCGGTGGTCGCGCTTCTCGGCCTCGGCGAGGAAGTCCAGGTGGGCCTTCAGCTCGTCCTTCGACGGCCAGGCGGTGCCGTAGATGCGCTGGAGCATCGGGTTCTTCTCGCTGCCGCGCCAGTAGGCGGCGGCGTTCCGCATCAGCTTGAACGCCGGGATGTTCCGGGTGGTCGGCAGGTGCGGGCCCCGGCAGAGGTCCTTCCAGCACAGCTCGCCGGTCTTGGCGTCGAGGTTGTCGTAGATGGTCAGCTCGCCGCCGCCCACTTCGACGCTCGCGCCGTCCTCGGAGCCGGCCGAGCCCTTGATGCCGATGAGCTCCAGCTTGTACGGCTCGTCGGCGAGCTCCTCGCGGGCGGCCTCGTCGGTGACGACGCGGCGGGCGAAGCGCTGGCCGCGCTTCTGGATCTCCTGCATCTTCTTCTCGATGGCCTTGAGATCCTCGGGCGTGAACGGCTTCTCGACGTCGAAGTCGTAGTAGAAGCCGTCCCGGACCGGCGGGCCGATGCCCAGCTTGGCCTCGGGGAAGAGCTCCTGCACGGCCTGCGCCATGACGTGCGCGGTCGAGTGGCGCAGGATGTCGAGGCCGTCCGGGGAGGAGATCTCGACGCCCTCGACGACGTCGCCGTCGGCGAGCTCGTACGAGAGGTCCTTCAGCTCCCCGGCGACGCGGGCGGCGATGACGGTGCGGTCGTCGGCGAACAGCGCGCCGGCCGTGGTGCCCGCGCTCACCGTCCTCTCCTCGGGGCCTGAGGCGGTCTGGACGGTCACACGGACTTCGGACACGGGTACTCCATGCATCGGGGCGCCGGCAGACACGAGGTGCCGGCGTCGGTGGCGCGCGGCAGAGACGAGGTGCCGCGTCCCCTCGATCTTACGGGCCCGGCCGGGGACCGCTCACCCCTGCTCCTCCGGCCCGCACGCCTCCTCGAAGAAGTCGAGGTCCTCGTGGAGCGACTTCATCAGCCGGTCCCGCTCCGCCTCGTCCACCTGCACCGGGACCACCCCGGAGGCGTCGGCGAGGCGCCGGAAGCCGCCGCGGCTCTCCAGGCGCCCGACGACCCGGATCGGCAGGCCGACGAGGTGGGCGTGGCCGGCGGTGCGGTACGCCTCCTCGTCGAGGGTGGCGCGGACGTGGCCGACGTCGGCGCCGCCGAGCACCCGGAGCTTGACCGTGCCCTCGCCGCGCGGCCCGGAGCGGCGGAGCCGGACGACGGCGCCGGTGATCCGGACCGGTACGGAGGGCTCGTCGGTGAGGTAGCGGGCGCTCGCCTCGCGCAGCGCGGGCAGGTCGCCGGGCGAGAACTCGACGGGCTCGGGCCGGGCGGCGCAGCCGTCCGGGACGCCGGCGGCCGGTGCCCAGGCGAGGGCGACGCGGACGCCTTCCGTACCGCGGACGAGGGCGACGAGCGCGTCGGTGAGCTCGCGGCTGACGCCGGCCTCGACGGCGGAGTCGAAGGCGTCCATGCCGCCGGTGGCCCGCTGGTAGTCGACGGCCTCCCGGGCGGCGTGCAGGGCGTGGTAGAGCCGGACGGCGACGGGGCGGCCGGGCGGGACCGGGAGGAAGGCGGTGAGGGCGCGTCCGGCGGGGTCGGCGGCGACGACGACGGGTTCGAGGGCGGCCCGGGCCGCGGCGCGGTGCCGGGAGCCGTGGTAGCCGGCCCGGCCGCGCACGGCGAGGGCGCCGGCCAGGAGGACCTTGCGGGCGGCGGAGCGCAGCTGCTCGTGCACGGGCCAGGGGACGGTGCCGGCGGGGCCGACGGGTCCGTCGCGCCACCAGCGGACCTCGTCGCTGGGGACGGCGAGGCCGGTGAGGACCTCGCGGGCGGAGGGGGTGGCGCTGCGGGCGAGGGCGGTGAGGGCCTCGCCGATGAGTTCCTCGCTGTCGGGGAAGGCGAGGCTGTCGGGGACGAGGAGGCTGGTGCCGCCGCCGGGTCCGGCGCCGGGCGGGGTCCAGCGGCCGTAGCGTCCCGCGGCGCCGCCGCGCCGCCGCCAGCCGTGCCGGGCGAGGAGGGCGGCGAGGACCCGCGGGTCCACCCGGCCGGGGTCGGGCACGCCGTCGCCGGTCCAGGGGCCGGCGGGGCCGGCGGGTCCGGCGCCGGGCAGCGGGTGGGACCGGTAGGGCGGCGGTACGGGGACGGGGCCGCGCCCGGCCCCGTCTCCCGCCCCGTGTCCGGGTCCGTCGATCGGTCGGTGCATCAGGGTCTCCCTCCCCGGCCGACCCGGGTCATGATCTCGCAGAGCGCCCGGTCGTCGAAGATCCGCGCCGTGGGGACGCGCACGGTGGTCCGGCGGCGTCCGGTGACCGGGTGCCCGGCCAGGTTGATCCAGTAGCAGCAGTGCCGCAGGTCGAGCCGGTCGTGGCTCGCGCGCAGCCAGTCCTCCGGGTCTCTCGGGACGATCATCACGACCAGGATCTTGTGCACCGCCACGGGGGTCCGGGCGAGCTTGACCAGGTGGTCGTTGTCGAGGGTGAAGGGGAAGGTGCTCCCCGTGGGTCGGGCCGGCAGCTGGTAGGTGCACTTGAGCTGCACCTTGATGGTGACCTCGTCGTCGACGGTGTGTCCGGGCGAGCCGTGGCTCACGTGCCAGTCGACGCCGTTGTCCGGGAAGGGCTGCGCGAGCGAGCAGCCCGCCGCGGCGGCGACGGCGTGCAGGTATCCCACCTGGAGGGTCTCCATGCAGGCGGTGGTGGCGAGTGAGCCGCGTGCCGGGGCCGCCCGCTGGGGCGGCAGCCCTCCCGACTCGGGCTGGGCGAGCGCCATGTGAACGTCCTTCCCCGTCACCCCTGTTGTGACCGGTCCGCGTACGCCGCAAACGGGGCGGGTATCACCGGTTCGGGGCAGGGGGTTGGCCATCTGCCGCGCGGGTGCGAGGAGTTCGGGGATGACGACGAGCTGGTACGAAGGGCCCCTGGCCGCCTTCGACACGGAGACCACCGGAGTGGACGTCGAGCGGGACCGGATCGTGTCCGCCGCGCTCGTCGTCCAGGACGCGGCCGGGGCGCGGCCCCGGGTGACGCGCTGGCTGGTCAATCCGGGTGTTCCGGTGCCGGAAGACGCCACGGCGGTGCACGGGCTGACGGACGATCACCTCCAGCGGAACGGCCGGTGGCCGTCGCCGGTGATGGAGGAGCTGGGGCGCGCCCTGGCGGAGCAGAACGCGGCGGGCCGACCGCTGGTGGTGATGAACGCGCCGTTCGATCTCACCATCCTGGACCGGGAGTTGAGGCGCCATCGGGCGTCGTCGCTGGGCCGCTATCTGGAGCACACCTCGCTGTGCGTGCTGGATCCGCGGGTGCTGGACAAGCATCTGGACCGGTACCGCAAGGGCCGCCGGACGCTGACGGACCTGTGCGCGCACTACGAGGTGGAGCTGGCGGGGGCGCACGACGCGGCGGCGGACGCCACGGCGGCGCTGGAGGTGGTGCGCGCGGTCGGGCGGCGGTTCGCGTCCCGGCTGGAGCGGTTGTCGCCGGCGGAGCTGCACACCCTCCAGGCGGTGTGGCACGCGGCGCAGGCGCGGGGGCTGCAGGCGTGGTTCACCCGGCAGGGGACGCCGGAGCTGGTCGATCCGGCGTGGCCGCTGCGGCCGGAGCTGCGCAAGGCGGCGTGAGGGTCCCGGAAACGGCTGAGGCCGGTCCGTCGTGGTGACGGACCGGCCTCTCCCGGTGGGCGATACTGGGATCGAACCAGTGACCCCTTCGGTGTGAACGAAGTGCTCTCCCGCTGAGCTAATCGCCCGGGAACGGGTTGAACCATACAGGGCTCCCGCGCCGGGTTCCAAATTCATTCGGAGCGCAGGAGGCCGGCGAGGCCGCGTCTGCCGCCGCGCATCATCAGGGCGTGGTTGGCGCGGAAGAGCGGGCGGCCGGGGACGGCGAGGAGGCGCAGCAGCCGGGCGCGGACCTCGACCTCCTGTTCGTACAGGGCGCGGGTGCCGGTGCCGTCGGGGGTGAGGGTCCAGCGGGCCCAGCCCTCCAGGTCGCCGCCGAGCCGGACCTCCAGGACGCGGGCGGCGGGGTCCCGGCGCGCGGCGCGGACGGTGACGCGGAGGTCGTACGGGAGCAGGGAGCGGAAGCGGGCGGTGCCGGAGGTGCCGTCGCGGGGGGCGACGGCGCGGACCTGGGGCCACCAGCGGGGGTACTCCTCGGCGCGGGCGAGGACGGCGTAGACGCGGTCGGGCGGGGCGGCGAGCCGCCAGACGCTGCGGAAGCGGTACCGGGACCAGTCCATGGGTCCAGTGTGGGTACTCGGGGCGGATCTGAGTAGCAGCGCCCATTCCGGGGCCGGGGAGGCGGCGCGACACTCCGGGCATGAACACGAAGTTGCCTCCGGCGGAGGAGCTGCGGCTCGTCGACGACGAGCTGGCCCGGCTGGACGCGCGCCGGTCGGTGCTGCTGGCGCGGCGGGCCTGGCTGCTGGGCGTGCTGCACTCCCCCGCGGCGCCGCCGTCCTCGGGCCCCGCGCGGGCGGAGACCTCGCCGCGCGGGGCGCAGAACGCGCTGCTGACGCTGGGCGGGATCCTGCTGGCGGTGGCGGCACTGGCGTTCACGCTGGTGAGCTGGGGCTCGATGGGGATCGCGGGGCGGTCTGCGGTGCTGCTGGCGGTGACGTCGGCGGCGCTGGCCGCGCCGGTGGTGCTGCTGCGCCGGGGGCTGGCGTCGACGGCGGAGGCGGTGGGGGCGCTGGGTCTGCTGCTGATGGTCCTGGACGCGTACGCGCTGCACCGGGTCGCGCTGCCGGGCGCGGACGGGACGGCGTACGCGGCGGTGGCCTCGGCGGTCCTCGCGGGCGCGTGGGCGGGGTACGGCGGGGCGCTGCGGGGGCTGCGGCTGCCGGTGCCGGCGGCGGTGGCCGCGGCGCAGCTTCCGCTGCCGCTGGGGGCGGTGGCGGCCGGCGGGGGTCCGGCGGCGGTGGCGTGGGCGGCGGTGCTGACGGCGGCGGCGGACGTGCTGCTCGCGGGGCGTCCGGTGGGGCTCGCGGCGCGGATCGCGGCGGGCGTCCTGGTGTCCTGGGCGCTGCTGGCGGGCGGCTGGCTGTCGGTGACGGACCCGTGGTCGGGCGCTCCGCTGCTGGTGGCGTGCGCGGCGCTGTGCCTGTACGCGGTGCGGGTGGCGCGTCCGGCGGCCGGGGCGCTGGCGGCGGTGGCCGGGGTGGCCCTGGTGGCGGCGGCAGGCGGGCCGGTCCGGGCGGCGCTGCCGGTGGACTGGACGGTGCCGGTGTACGTGGTCTGCGGTCTGGCGCTGGCGGCGCTGTGGCGCCCGGTCGCGGCGGTGCGGGTCCCGGAGCCGGTGCGGGCGGGGTTCGGGCTCGCCGGGGGCGGCGTGGCGGCGCTGGGGGTGGTGTGGGCGCTGCCGCCGGTGCTGGGCGGGCTGCTGGGCCCGGCGGACCGGAGCGCGGGCATCTGGTCGGGGGCGCATCCGGAGCCGGTGCCGGCCGGGTATCCGGCGACGGCGGCGCTGGTGCTGCTGCTCGGCGCGGGCGCGGCGGCGGCGACCGGGCGGCTGTGGGGCCGGTGGGGCGCGGTGGTGCTCGGCTGGGCGCTGCTGACGGCGCTGCCGGTGCTGGGGGACCTGCCGTACGCGGCGGGGCTGGCGGTCCGGCTGGTCGCGGTGGCCGGGGCGCTGGCGCTCGCGGTGCGGCCCGGGGCGCCGGCCCGGGGTCTCCCGGAGCCGGTCGCGGTGCCGGTGCCGGAGCCCCCGGCGGGTGTCTGGGGTGCCGGGCCGGCCGCTCCGGTGGTGCCGCGTGTGCTGTTCGCCTGGACGGGGCTGGCGGCCGGGGCGGCCTCGGCGGCGTCGGCGGTGCTGTCGGCGCTGGACGCGCGGGCGGCGACCTTCGGGGTGCTGGGGGCGCTGCTCGGACTGTTCGCGGCGGCGGCGGTGCTGGGGGCCGGGGCGGTGCGGGAGTCGGCGGGGTGCGCGGTGGTGCTCGCGGCGGCGGGTCTGGCGGGGGCCGGGGCCGCGGCGGCGGGACTCGGTCCTGCGGCGGCCGGGCTGGTGCTGCTGGTGGTGCCGGCGGCCACGGCGGCGGTGGCGGTGCGGTTCCGGTCGGCGGCGGCCGAGGCGACGGGCGCGGCGGTGGGCGCGGTGGCACTGGCGCTGACGGTGGGGCGGCCGGCGGTGCTGGCCCTGGCGCTGGCCCTGGCCGGTCTGGTGGCGGCGGCGACGGCGCTGCGGCCGGAGCGGCGGCGCGCGGGCTCGTGGGCGGCGGGGGCGCTGCTCCTGGCGGCGGCCTGGGTGCGGCTGGCGGTGTGGGGCGTGACGGTGCCGGAGGCGTACACGCTGCCGGTGACGGTGCCGGCGCTCGTGGTGGGCTTCCTGCGGCGGCGCCGGGACCCGGCGGCCTCGTCGTGGGCGGCGTACGGCCCGGGGCTCGCGGTGACGCTGGTGCCCGGCGTGGTGGCGGTGTGGTCGGACCCGTCCTGGGCGCGTCCGCTGCTGCTGGGGACGGGGGCGCTGGCGGTGACGCTGCTGGGGGCGCGGTTCCGGCTGCGGGCGCCGCTGCTGCTCGGCGGGGCGGCGCTCGCGCTGGTGGCGGTGCACGAGCTGGCGCCGTACGTGGTGCAGCTGGTCGGCGCGCTGCCGCGCTGGCTGCCGCCGGCGGCGGCGGGGCTGCTGCTGCTCGCGGTGGGCGCCACGTACGAGCGGCGGCTGCGGGAGGCGCGACGGCTGCGGGAGCGGCTGTCCCGGATGCGGTGAGCGCGGACGCGCCGAGGGCCCGGAGACGGTGATCGTCTCCGGGCCCTCGGTCCGGGTGGTGGGCGATACTGGGATCGAACCAGTGACCCCTTCGGTGTGAACGAAGTGCTCTCCCGCTGAGCTAATCGCCCCGGCGCACCGCCAACATTACCGCATGTCAGCGGGGCTTCGAACCACCCCGGGTCAGGAGTCGATCTTCCACGGCATGACGAGGCCGAACTTCCAGAGGTACCAGCCGAGCAGCGCCGCGATGATCACCACACCGATGACGGTGAGGATGATGTTGCGGCGCCGGACCTTGGGGTCGAGGGCGCGCTGGGCGGCCTCGGTGACCTTGCGCTTCGTCCAGCGGAGGACGATCTGCGCCCAGACGAACTCGGTCGCCCAGATCGCCATGCCGGCGAAGATGACGAGCCAGCCCGGCCCGGGGAAGACCAGCATGAGGATGCCGGCCACGATCACGGCGAGTCCGACGATGAAGACGCCGACCTGCCAGCTCAGATGGAGGCCCTTGCGGGCCTTGATGAACTCCGGTGCCCGGGATCCCAGTTCGGCTTCGCCGTCGCTCGGGGGCTGGGGCGCGCGCTCGTCACTCTCCGCATTCATGGGGCCAATTTACCCGACACACCAGCCCCACTGGTATGGCGGTATTACCCAAAGTTACATTCGGCCGTCCGAGCTACCTGAACACTCACAAAACCGACAGAGGGGTTTACAACGGCACCGGAGGTGGCATGTCGATTTCGCCGACGTGCGAATCCCCGAGCGCACACTGAGCGAAAGGCCCTGGCGCTTATGAACACCGTGGTGAGCTGCGAGCTGCACCTGCGCCTCGTTGTGTCGAGTGAGTCCTCACTGCCTGTACCCGCGGGCCTGCGGTATGACACGGCGGATCCGTACGCCGTGCACGCCACCTTCCACACCGGAGCCGAGGAGACGGTCGAGTGGGTCTTCGCCCGCGACCTTCTCGCCGAGGGGCTGCACCGGCCCACCGGCACCGGCGACGTCCGGGTCTGGCCGTCCCGTAGCCACGGCCAGGGCGTCGTCTGCATCGCACTGAGCTCGCCCGAGGGCGAGGCCCTGCTGGAGGCCCCCGCGCGGGCCCTGGAATCGTTCCTCAAGCGGACCGACGCCGCGGTGCCACCCGGCACCGAGCACCGGCACTTCGACCTCGACACCGAGCTGTCCCACATCCTGGCCGACAGCTGAGCCAGGCCCTGTGACGTCCGGCGCCGTCTTGACTCGGGGAGACGGCCGCCGCCCCGGCACGACCTCCGGCGCCCCCCACCGCGCAGCCGGCGCGGTGAGGGGCGCCGTCGCGCGTTCCCGCGCTTTCCCCCGCTTTTCCGGGGCGCGCTAGAGTCGTCTCCCATCCGCGGGCGCCCGCCCGCGGCCGGCCAGGGAGCGTAGCGTGCTCATCCCCCACGACACCCGTATCGCCCTCGACACCGTCGTCGACCTGATGAACACCGCCGCGCAGGGCGACCGCGAGGACACGCTCACGGACCTGGACGCGCTGGGCGCCTTCGTGCGCGAGCACCGGATCAGCGACGTGGGCGAGCTGACCGCGGAGGACCTGCGGGCCGTCCGGGGCGTCCGCGACCGCTTCGCCGCCGTCTTCTCCGCCCCCGACGCGAAGATCGCGGCCCCGCTGATCAACCAGCTGGTGGCCGCGGCGGGCACCACCCCGCAGCTCACCGACCACGACGGCTACGACTGGCACGTGCACTACTTCGCGCCGGGCGCCTCGGTCGCCGACCACCTGGCCGCCGACTGCGGGATGGCGCTCGCCTTCATCGTGGTCGCGGGCGAGCGGGAGCGGCTGCGGCGGTGCGAGGCGCCGGACTGCGGCCGGGCCTTCGTCGACCTCTCCCGGAACCGGTCCCGCCGCTACTGCGACAGCCGCACCTGCGGCAACCGGCTCCACGTGGCCGCCTACCGGGCCCGCCGCAAGGAGGCCGCCGGCTGACCGCCGCGCGGACGGCGGCCGGGCCTCACAGCACGTAGAGGTCGTGCAGGGCCGCCATCAGGAGCAGGGCGCCGATCACCGTCAGGAAGATCATCAGCGGCGGCTGCGACAGCGCGAAGAGGCAGCCCCTCGGCTCGTCGGCCGGAGGGTCGGCGGCGGGGCGGGACTCGGCGGCGGCGGGGGCGGCTCCCCGCGAGGTATCCAGCATCTCGGGGGGATGATCGCGCACCCCGCACCCCCGGAAGACCCGAAACCGCCCCGGCGGGGGGCGGTTCATCCCTTCCCGTGGATCTCCGGCGCACCGGCCGGTCGCAGCCCGGCAGGCAACGGCCAGAAGCGGTCAGATTCCGTGCTTCTTCAGAATCGCCTCGATGTCGCTGAAGTCGTCGCCGCCCGTCCCGCCGGCCGCCGGGCCCGCCGCGGGCCCCGTCAGGGCGTCCCTGCCCCGGGCCGGAGCCGAGGCCCCGGGCGCCACGGCCGCGGGCTCCGCTCCCCCGCCCGCCGCCTTCCGGCCGCCCCGGCGCCGCTCCACACCCCGCACCGTCATCAGGAGCAGCCAGGCCGCGCCGAGCACGCCGAAGCCGGCCCAGGCGACCGGGCTGAAGACGGTGTCGAAGGCCCACTCGACGGCCCCGGTCATCACGAGGCCGAGCGGCACCAGCGCCCACCCGGCGATCCGCGCCGCCGACAGGTACTTCTTCCGGTACGCCGTGATCGCGGCGATCCCCAGGCCCGCCGCGGACACCGCGGAGCAGATGGTCTCGGCGAGCATGCGGTCCTCCAGGTCCCGGGTGATACGTCCCTTCCATCCTGCACCGCGCCCCGCCCCCGGGGCCATGCCCGCGGTCCGGTCTCAGGGAGATCTCCGGGTCGTCCCCCGGGGGATCTCCTCCTCAGGTCCCGGTCCGGCCCGCGCCGGTGCCGGTTGGGGCCCGGGCGGCCCGGCTGGAAGACTGCGGGGCATGACTGACTCCACCACCCCGTCCCCCGCCCCGGTCGTCCTGGAGGCGTGGTTCGACCTCCAGTGCCCGGACTGCTTCCAGGCCCTCGACGACGTCCACGCGCTGCGCGCGAAGTACGGCGACCGGCTCGACGTCCAGCTGCGCCACTTCCCGCTGGCCAAGAACAAGCACGCCTACGCCGCCGCCCAGGCCGCCGAGGAGGCGGCCGACCAGGGGCGGGGCTGGGCGTACGCGGAGGCGCTGCTGGCCAGGACCGCCGACCTCGCCGACCGCGGCGAGCCGGTGCTCCTGGAGGTCGCCGCCGGACTCGGCCTGGACGCCGAGGAGTTCGACACCGCCCTGATCGACGGCCGGCACCTGCTCACCGTCGACGCCGACCAGGCCGAGGGCCAGGCCCTCAAGGTCACCGGCACCCCGACCTATGTGATCGGCGGCGAGCGCCTGGACGGCGGCAAGAGCCAGGAGGGCCTGCGGGCCCGGATCGAGGAGATCGCCGACCGGCTGCTGGCGGGCTGACCGCCGCCCGCGCGGCGGCTCAGAGCAGCGGCTTGGTGCTGTTGACGGTCGTCGTGCGGTAGCCGAGCGACTCGTACAGGCGGATCGCCGGGGTGTTGCCCGCGAAGACGTGCAGTCCCAGCAGGGTCTCCCCGGCCTCCAGCGCCGCGCGTTCGGCGAGGAGCATCAGGGTCCGGCCGTACCCCTGGCCGCGCCGCTCCTCGTCGACCTCGACCCGGTACACGTACACGGCGTTCACGCCCGGCTCCAGCTCCCGCGCGCCGGTCCACACGTGTCCCACGGGCCGCCCGTCGACGAGGACGAGCTGGATCGCGGTGCCGGGGGTGGCGAGCCCCTGGGGCAGCAGCTCGCGGTGGCTGGCCTCCGCCTTGGCGCGGGCCTGGTCCTCGGGGACGCCGCGGTCGATCCAGCTGCGGGCGAAGCTCTCCCGGGCGGCGGCCTCCCACCCGGTGAACTCCTCCTCCGTCATCGGGCGGGTCTCGGTCCCGGCCGGCGGCGCGGGCGGCGGGCCGGCCAGTTCCTTCAGCATGTTCCGGCTGATCTCGGTGTAGCCGAGGGCGCGGGCCAGCGCGAGGGCGGCGCCCGCGTCGGCGGGGACCGTTATGCCGACGTCCTTGCAGCCCCAGCCGCGCAGCACCTCCTCGGCGGCGAGGGCCGCCACCGTGCCCCGGCCCCGGCCCCGGTCCGGTTCGTCGACCCGGAGCCCCTGGATCCGGCCCGAAGCGGCCCCGAAGTGGGGGTCGGTGGCGATACGGACGGAACCGACCCGGCGGCTGTTCACGCAGATGTCGTAGGTGCGCGAACGGCCGCCGTCGGCGGAGTGCTGGAGCGGCTCGGCCGGCCGCAGGGTGGTGGTCATCCCTGGAGTTCTACCCACCCGGCGGGCCCGCCGTCATCCGGTTTCAGCCGAGGCGCGGGTCCCGGTCCGCGGCGGCCCGCTCCTCGAAGACCCGCATCGCCTTGGCGGTGACGGGCCCCGGGGCGCCGGCGAGTTCGCGTCCGTCCACCCGGTGCACGGCCTGGACGTCCCGCAGGGTGGAGGTGAGGAAGACCTCGTCGGCGGTCTCCAGCACGTCGAGCGGCAGATCGGTCTCGACGGCGCCGGTCCACTCGACGGCCAGCGCGCGCGTGATGCCGGCGAGGCAGCCGGAGGAGACCGGCGGGGTGTGGATCCGGCCGTCGAGGACCACGAAGACGTTGGAGCCGGTGCCCTCGCAGAGCATGCCGACGGTGTTGCCGAAGATCGCCTCGGTGGCGCCGGCCTCCTTCGCCCGGGCGAGGGCGACGACGTTCTCCGCGTACGAGGTGGTCTTCAGGCCCGTGACGGCGCCGCGCTCGTTGCGGGTCCAGGGGACGGTGACCACGGCGGTGGTGTCGGCGCGGCGGGAGGTCTCGCCGACGGCGACGACCAGGCCCGGGCCGGCCTCGCCGCGCTCCGAGCCGAGCGGGGAGAGCCCGCCGGTGTACGTGATGCGGAGCCGGCCGAGCTCCATCGGGTTGGCCTCCAGGACGGCGGCGCACGCCCGGCGGACCTCGTCGAGGTCCGGGTCGGGCAGGCCGAGGCCGCGGGCGGAGCGGGTGAGCCGTTCCAGGTGGAGGGTGAGGGCGAACGTCTCGCCGCGTTCGGCCTTGACGGTCTCGAAGACGCCGTCGCCGACGGTAAGACCGTGGTCCAGCACGGAGACCCGGGCGGTGTGCTCGTCGTACAGACCGCCGTTGACCCACAGTTTCATCGAGAGATGGCCTTTCCGCTCGCCTCGGTGACATCGGTGTCCGGGGCGCCCGACTCGTAGGCGCCCGACGCTATCGCGACCAGCCGGGCGGCCTTCAGCTCGGTCTCCTCCCACTCCCGCTCGGGGTCGGAGCCCCAGGTGATCCCGGCACCGGTGCCGAACCGGAGGACGCCGAGCGGGCGGTCGATCCAGAACGTGCGGATGCCGACGGCCAGCTCGCCGTGGCCGCTGTCGGCGTCGACCCAGCCGACGCCCCCGCAGTACGGGCCGCGCGGCGCGGTCTCCAGGGCCTCGATGATCCGCAGGGCGCTGGACTTGGGGGCGCCGGTGACGGAACCGGGCGGGAAGGTGGCGGCGAGCAGTTCGGGCCAGCCCGCGTGCTCGCGCAGCACCCCGCTGACGGTGGAGACGAGGTGGACCAGGCCCGGGTGCTCCTCGATCTCGCAGAGGGCGGGAACGGCGACGGAGCCGGTCTCGCAGACGCGCCCGAGGTCGTTGCGGACCAGGTCCACGATCATCACGTTCTCGGCGTGGTCCTTGGGCAGCAGGTCGGCGGCGGTCCGCCCGGTGCCCTTGATCGGGCCGGACGAGACCCGGCCGCCCTCGCGCCGCAGATACAGCTCGGGCGAGGCGGTGGCGATCTCGACGCCGTGCGCGGGCAGGCGAATCGTTCCCGCATACGGCGCGGGGTTACCGGCCGCGAGCAGCGCGGTGAGGGCGTCGACGTCGGCGGCGGCCGGGTCGGGCAGCGGCGCGCTCATCACCCGGCAGAGGTTCGCCTGGTAGACCTCGCCGCGCGCGATGTGCTCGCGCACCTTCCGTACGCCCGCGGTGTACGCGGCGCGGTCGAGCGAGGACGTCCAGTCACCGGGCCGGGGCCCGGACCAGGCGCCGGGGACGGCGGCGGGCACCGGCGCCCTGCGGACGTCTCCGAAGCGGGCGCAGGTGAGCCGGCCCTCGAAGTCGGCGCAGACGGCCCAGAAACCGGCGGAGTCCAGGGCCTCCGGGTCATGGGTGACGTCCCGGAGGTCGGTCGCGACGAGGCCGCCGAAGCGGGCCAGGGGAGCAAGGTCGTACACGCATCGAGTCTAGGTCGGTCCGCGCGGGCGCAGGGGGCGCGCGGGGGCGGAGGACGGGGCGGTGCCCGTACGCGACCTCCGGGGCGCGGCCGGCGGGGGCTGCGCGCGACCTCGGGGACACGGCGGGTGAACACCGCCGGAACCCTCCGGGAGGCCCGACCCGGCACCGGGAAGGGCCCGCAGGTCAGCACGCTGCGGAAACGCGTTTTTGTACTGGCCCGGGAATCCGCTAGAGTTCAACACGTCGCCGGGACGCGCAAGCGGACCGGAAACGACAAGCGGACGTGGCTCAGTTGGTAGAGCATCACCTTGCCAAGGTGAGGGTCGCGAGTTCGAATCTCGTCGTCCGCTCGATGTGGGGGATCTTCCCGAACCCCCGTTATCACTCCTGGTGGAGTGGCCGAGAGGCGAGGCAACGGCCTGCAAAGCCGTCTACACGGGTTCAAATCCCGTCTCCACCTCCAAGGACGATTAGCTCAGCGGGAGAGCGCTTCCCTGACACGGAAGAGGTCACTGGTTCAATCCCAGTATCGTCCACTGGACCCCCGGGTCCTGGATCTTCGGATCCCCGCGCGATTAGCTCAGCGGGAGAGCGCTTCCCTGACACGGAAGAGGTCACTGGTTCAATCCCAGTATCGCGCACCACATCTCCCGCACCCCTCGGGGTGCGTCCCGCGCGATTAGCTCAGCGGGAGAGCGCTTCCCTGACACGGAAGAGGTCACTGGTTCAATCCCAGTATCGCGCACAGAACGACGAAGCCCCCGGCCGCCTTGAGCGGCCGGGGGCTTCGTCGTCGTGCGCGCCGGCCCCGACACGCCCCCGGCCCCGGATCCGCGCGGGGCGGATCCGGGGCCGGGGCGGGGCGCAGGAGGCTCAGGAGGAGAAGAGCATCCGGCCGAAGCCGCGCTGGCGGTAGTGACCGCCGTGGTGGCCGCCGTGCGGGGCACCCCACGCGGGAGCGGCCGGGGCGGGCTGGGCCGGGTACGCGGCCGGCGGGGCGGGCGGGGCCGGCGGGGCGGCCTGCCACTGGGCCTCCAGGCGGGTCAGGGCCTCCAGCTCGCCGTAGTCCAGGAAGATCCCGCGGCAGCCGCTGCACTGCTCGATCTGGACGCCGTTGCGGTTGTACGTGTGCATCGCCGCGTGACACTTGGGACACTGCATGCTCGGCTCAACTCCCTGCCGTTGCCGTTCGGATGATGACCTCACTGTATGGGGACGCGGCGGGCGCGGGGACGGTTCGGGTGCCCGCGATCCTGGCGCAGGTGTCGATCATCACGCCCTCGACCTCGTCGATCTCCCGGTGCTCCGCCGTGGACTTGGCCACCGCCAGGGCCGCGGTCTGCACCGTCAGGGCCCGGGCCGGCCCGTCGAGGCGCGCCCACGGGTCCGGTCCGGCGGCCGGGCCGCCCGCCGCCTCGTACGCGCCGAGGAACCGGCTCCACACCTCCGCCGGCAGCAGCCCGGCGGCGAACCAGGCGGCGGGGCGGGCCAGGTCCCAGGCGGGGTCGCCGAGTCCGGCGTCGTCGACGTCGATCAGCCGCCAGTCGCCGCGCAAGTCCCGGACGAGCTGGCCGAGATGGAAGTCGCCGTGGCACAGGTACGCGCGCGTGCCACCGGTCCCGCTCTCCGTGACGGTCCGCCAGGCCGCGAGGACCGTCGGGACGGCCGGATGGTCCGGGGCCGCGTCGAGCATCCGGCGGACGGCCAGCGCCGCCTTCTCGGGCGCGCGCATCGCGGGCGGCGGTCCCGCCGGGCCGGTCGGCGGCGGGGTGCGGTGCAGCAGGGCGAGGAGCCGGGCCGCCTCCTCCCAGGGCGCGGCGTCGGGGTCGGCGGGGTCGACCGGCGGCCCGTACGGCCAGAGCGTCACCGGGCGTCCGGCGACGGGTGCCGGGCGGGGGCCCGGGACCGGCGGCAGGAGGACGCCGGCGAGGTCCGGGTGGGCGGCGAGGGCGAGCCGGGCCGCGTGCGGGGCGTCACCGGTCCCGGGGGCGTGCGCCTTGGCGACCAGGCCGCCGTGCCGGACGACGGTCCCGTCCTCCCGGTCGGCCAGCACCCGTACCGCCGCCGCGTCGCACCCGCAGGCGCCCGTGCCGTGCACCGCCTCGCGGGCGATCGCGGCGAGCGCCGCCGGGACGCCGGGGTGCGCGGGCCCGCGGCTCCCGGCCGCGTTCGCTGCGAGATCGTCCATCCGGCGAGCCTACGCGGGCCGCGGACCGCGGCGGCAGGGGCCCGCGGGCGGGGGCACGCGGAGGGGCCGGTCGGCTCCCCGGCCGACCGGCCCCTGCGCTGTCGTCCGCCGCACCCCCGTCCCCACGGGGCTGTCGGCCGATGTCCCCGACCCGGGCCGCTCTCCCGGGTCCGGGGCGCCGCTCAGCGCCCCAGCATCACGCCCACGGACGACGCCTGTGTGACCACCGCTTCCCAGCCGCCGAAGACGACCACGAGCAGGGCCGCGAACGGGAGGACCATGGCGGTGGCGACCAGGGGGTGACGGCGTCCCGCGGGGCGGGTGGTCGACCGGTGTGCCGTGAAGGCCATGGTCCTCTCCTGTCGGTCTCGCTGATCCTGTGCGGATTCGGTGCGGTGGGCGCGTGTTCCTCGGGGGACGAGAGTCGCGCCCACCGCATGACCTCCACATTAGGGAGCGGAAGGGCCCGGGGCGTCATGCCCGCGTACCGGCTTTCGGGCCTACGGGAGGATGACGCCGCTCCTCCCGGAGTACTCCCCTGGGTGGAGACAGGGGCGCGCGGGTCGGGGTCTTCCCTGACGGGGCGCGCCTCCCGCCGCCGCCCGCCGGTGGGGGGTGACATGGGTCACGTCGGCCGGGGCGCGGGGGCGGGGTCCGCCCGCCTGGGCCGGGCGGGGCGGCGGGAGTTGCCGGACGGGCCGGTCAAGTGAGGTGTGCGGGAAGGGGTGTTGACGGGTCGGTTCGGTGCGGGGCGGGGTGTTCGTCCCCCTCAGTACTGACAATCGATGCCGGGGGGAGGGCGCGGCCTATGAGCGCGCGGGGGCGGCACTACGTAAGCTGTGCCACGTCGAACGGACGAGGGGACGGACATGGCGATGATGCGGCTCCGGCGCGAGGACCCGCGGATCGTCGGGGCGTTCCGGCTCCACCGCAGGCTGGGCGCCGGAGGCATGGGGGTCGTGTACCTCGGCTCCGACCGGCGCGGTCAGCGGGTGGCCCTGAAGGTGATCCGGCCGGACCTGGCCGAGGACCAGGAGTTCCGGTCGCGGTTCGCCCGCGAGGTGTCGGCGGCCCGGCGGATCCGGGGCGGCTGCACCGCCCGGCTGGTCGCCGCCGACCTGGAGGCCGAACGGCCCTGGTTCGCCACCCAGTACGTGCCCGGCCCGTCGCTGCACGACCGGGTCGCCGAGGAGGGTCCGCTGCGGGCCGCCGACGTGGCGTCGATCGGGGCCGCGCTCTCCGAGGGCCTGGTCGCCGTCCACGAGGCGGGGGTCGTGCACCGGGACCTGAAGCCGTCGAACATCCTCCTCTCCCCCAAGGGCCCGAGGATCATCGACTTCGGGATCGCCTGGGCCACCGGGGCCAGCACCCTCACCCACGTCGGCACCGCGGTCGGCTCCCCCGGCTTCCTCGCGCCCGAGCAGGTGCGGGGCGCCGCCGTCACCCCGGCGACGGACGTGTTCTCGCTCGGCGCCACCCTGGCGTACGCCTCCATGGGCGACTCCCCCTTCGGGCACGGCAGTTCCGAGGTCATGCTCTACCGCGTGGTGCACGAGGAGGCCCAGCTCCAGGGCGTGCCGGACGCGCTCGCGCCGCTGATCCGGGCCTGTCTGGCGAAGGACCCCGAGGACCGGCCGAGCACCCTCCAGCTGTCGATGCGGCTCAAGGAGATCGCGGCCCGCGAGGCCCAGGGACTGCCCGCCGCCCGGCCGCCGGCCCCGCGCGAGCGGGGGGCGGAGGAGCGCGGCACGCTGCGGCCGACCGAGCGCTACACGGAGCGGGACACCCGGGGCCGGGAGCCGGAGCGCGCCGCGGCCCGGGGGCGCGGGACCGGCCCGTCGTCGCGGCCGTCGCCGTCCTCGCGCCCGTCGGCGCCGTCCCGTACCGGCGGCGGCTCGCGGGGCCCGCAGTCGCGGCCCGGGACCCGCCCGGGGAACCGGACGACGTCCACCGGCCGCCGCCCGGCCAATCCGCGGCTGCTGCGCCAGCGGCTCGTCGTCTTCGTGGTGGTGACGCTGCTGGTGGCCCTGGGCATCGCCGCCGCCCAGGCCCTCCAGGGCTGATCCGGAGGCGGCCTACGCCTCGGGGCGGCCCGCCGTCACCGCGTAGAAGGCGACGGCCGCCGCCGCGCCCACGTTGAGCGAGTCGACGCCGTGGGCCATCGGGATGCGGACCCACTCGTCGGCGGCGCGCAGCGCCTGCGTCGACAGGCCGTCGCCCTCCGCGCCGAGCATCAGCGCGACCCGGTCCAGGCGGTGCGGGGCGGCCTCGTCCATGGCGGTGGCCTTCTCGGCCGGGGTCAGGGCGAGGAGCCGGAAGCCCGCCTCCCGTACCGCCTCCAGACCGCGCGGCCAGGTGTCCAGGCGGGCGTACGGGACGGAGAAGACGGCGCCCATGGAGACCTTCACCGACCGGCGGTAGAGCGGGTCGGCGCAGTCCGGGGAGAGCAGCACGGCGTCCATGCCGAGGGCGGCGGCGCTGCGGAAGATGGCGCCGATGTTGGTGTGGTCGTTGACCGACTCCATGACGGCCACCCGGCGGGCGCCGGCGAGGAGTTCGGCGGCCTCCGGGAGCGGCTTGCGCTGCATGGAGGCGAGCGCGCCGCGGTGCACGTGGTAGCCGGTGACGCGTTCGGCGAGGTCGGGCTGGACGGCGTACACCGGGGCGGGGACCTCGTCGATGACGTCGCGCATGACGTCGACCCACTTCGCGGAGAGCAGCATCGACCGCATCTCGTAACCGGCCTGCCGGGCCCGGCGGATGACCTTCTCGCCCTCGGCGATGAAGAGGCCCTCGGCGGGCTCGCGCCGGCGGCGCAGCTCGACGTCGGTCAGGCCGGTGTAGTCGCGCAGGCGCGGGTCGTCGGGGTCGGTGATCGTGATGAGTTCGGCCACGAAGTGATACTGCCTTGTCCGGGGTGTGGTGCCAATGCGCGGGACGGACGGCGGTCGGCGCCGCCGGTCACCGCGCTCTGTCGGGGGTTCAGCGGGTGAGCTTGTCCGGGCCCTCCGCGACCACCGGGCCGATCACGATGACGGCCGGCGGGCGGACCTCCTCGGCCTTCACCACGTCGGCGACGGTGGCGAGGGTGGCGTCCACCCGGCGCTGGGTCGCGGTGGTGCCCTCCTGGACGAGGGCGAGCGGGGTGCCGGGGTCCTTGCCGTGGGCGACGAGCGCCTCGGCGATCTTCCCTATCTTGTCGACGCCCATGAGGATCACCAGGGTGCCGGTGAGCCGGGCGAGCGCGGCCCAGTCGACGAGCGAGCGCGGGTCGTCGGGGGCGACGTGCCCGCTGACCACGGTGAACTCGTGGGCGACGCCGCGGTGGGTGACGGGGATGCCGGCGGCGCCGGGGACCGAGATGGAGCTGGAGATGCCGGGCACGACGGTGCAGGCGATGCCCTCGGCGGCGAGCGCCTGCGCCTCCTCCATGCCGCGGCCGAAGACGAACGGGTCGCCGCCCTTGAGGCGGACGACGGACTTCCCGGCCTTGGCGTGCTCGATGAGCGCGTGGTTGATGGCCTCCTGGGCCATGAAGCGGCCGTACGGGATCTTCGCCGCGTCGATGACCTCGACGTGCGGCGGCAGTTCGTCGAGGAGGTCGCGGGGGCCGAGCCGGTCGGCGATGACGACGTCGGCCTCGGCGAGCAGCCGGCGGCCGCGCACGGTGATCAGGTCGGGGTCGCCGGGGCCGCCGCCGACGAGGGCGACGAAGGGGGCGCGGGCGCGCCGGGCGGGCGCGGCGAGGGAGCCGTCGCGCAGGCCCTCCAGGATCGCGTCGCGGACGGCGGCCGAGCGGCGCGGGTCGTGGCCGGTGAGGACGGCGACGGTGACGCCGTCGCCGCGGCCGGTGGCCGGGGTCCAGGCGGTGGCGGCGTCGGCGTCGTCGGAGCGGACGCACCAGACGCGGGCGCGCTCGGCCTCGGCGGAGGCGGCGGCGTTGGCGGCCGGGTCGGTGGTGGCGACGAGCGCGTACCAGGCGTCGGCGAGGTCGCCGTCCTCGTACCGGCGGCGGACCCAGGTGATCTCGCCGGTCTCGGCCATGGCCTCCACGGAGGGGGTGGCGGAGGGGGAGATCAGGGTGATGTCGGCGCCGGCCGCGATGAGGGCGGGCAGCCGGCGCTGGGCGACCGTGCCGCCGCCGAGGACGACGACGCGCCGGCCGGCGAGGCGGAGGCCGACGGGGTAGGCGGGGTGCTCGACGTGCTCGGCCATGTGCGGGCGGCTCCTCAGAGGGGCGTGGGGTGGCCGCTGCGGCGGTGAAGCGGCTGGTGGGGCGGGCTGTCGGCCCGTGACCACGATATCGGTGACGGGGGGTGGGCACCCTGTGACCCTTGTCCCTCGCCGGTACGGAGGGGGTGCGGGGACATGGGGCGGCCCCGGGACCGCCGCCGGGGTGGGCGGCGGTGCCGGGGCCGTACGGGCTACTTCTCGGTGACGCCCGCGGAGTCGAAGGTCGCGACCTCGTGCATGGCGCGGGCGGCGCTCTGCACCAGCGGCAGGGCCAGCAGCGCGCCGGTGCCCTCGCCGAGGCGGAGGTCCAGGTCGACCAGCGGGCGCAGGCCCAGCGTGTTGAGCGCGGCGACGTGGCCGGGCTCGGCGCTGCGGTGGCCCGCGATGCAGGCGGCCAGCGACTCGGGGGCGATGGCCCGGGCGACGAGGGCCGCCGCGCCGGTGGAGACGCCGTCGAGGATCACCGGGGTGCGCAGCGAGGCGGCGCCCAGGATGAAGCCGACGAGGGCGGCGTGCTCCAGGCCGCCGATCCGCGACAGGACGCCGATCGGGTCCTCCGGGTCCGGCTGGTGCAGGTCGAGGGCGCGGCGGACGACGTCGACCTTGCGGGCGTGGGTCTCGTCGTTGATGCCCGTGCCGCGGCCGGTGACCTCGGCGGGGTCGACGCCGGTGAAGACGGAGATGAGGGCGGCGGACGCGGTGGTGTTCGCGATGCCCATCTCGCCGGTGAGGAGCGCCTTGTTGCCGGCCGCGACCAGGTCGCGGGCGGTCTCGATGCCGACCTCGATCGCGGCGACCGTCTCCTCGCGGGTCATCGCGAGGCCGGTGGTGAAGTCGCCGGAGCCGGCCCGGACCTTGCGGGGCAGCAGACCGGGGGTGGCGGGCAGCTCGGTGGCGACGCCCACGTCGACGACGCAGACCTCGGCGCCGACCTGGTTGGCGAAGGCGTTGCAGACCGCTCCCCCGCCGAGGAAGTTCGCGACCATCTGGCCGGTGACCTCCTGCGGCCAGGGAGTGACGCCCTGGGCGTGCACGCCGTGGTCGCCGGCGAAGATCGCGACGGCGGCGGGCTCGGGAATCGGCGGCGGGCAGGCCCGGGAGAGGCCGCAGAGCTGCGCGGAGATGATCTCCAGCATGCCGAGCGCGCCGGCCGGCTTCGTCATCCGCTTCTGCCGCTCCCACGCCTCGCCGAGCGCCTTGGCGTCGAGCGGGCGGATGGCGGCGACGGTCTCCTGGAGCAGGTCGTGCGGCTCCTCGCCGGGCAGGGCGCGGCGGCCGTACGTCTCCTCGTGGACGACCCAGGAGAGCGGGCGGCGCTTGGCCCAGCCGGCCTGCATCAGCTCGGGCTCGTCCGGGAACTCGTCGACGTACCCGACGCACAGGTAGGCGACGACCTCCAGGTGCTCGGGCAGGCCGAGCTCGCGGACCATCTCGCGCTCGTCGAAGAAGCTGACCCAGCCGACGCCGAGGCCCTCGGCGCGGGCGGCGAGCCACAGGTTCTCGACGGCGAGGGCCGAGGAGTACGGGGCCATCTGCGGCTGCGTGTAGCGGCCGAGGGTGTGCCGGCCGCCCCGGGTGGGGTCGGCGGTCACCACGATGTTGACCGGGGTGTCGAGGATGGCCTCGATCTTCAGTTCCTTGAACTGCTTCGCGCGGGCCTTCGGCAGCGACTTGGCGTACGCCTCGCGCTGGCGCTGGGCCAGTTCGTGCATGGTCTGCCGGGTCTCGGCGGAGCGGATGACGACGAAGTCCCAGGGCTGCGAGTGGCCGACGCTGGGGGCCGTGTGGGCGGCCTCCAGGACGCGGAGCAGCACCTCGTGCGGGATCGGGTCGGAGCGGAAGCCGTTGCGGATGTCGCGGCGCTCGCGCATCACGCGGAGCACGGCCTCGCGCTCGGCGTCGTCGTAGCCGGGGGCCGCCGGGCGGGGCTCCGCCGGGACCGCCTCGGGGTCGTCCTCGGCGACGACGGGGATCTCCTCGGCGACGGCGTGGACGGGCGCGTCGGCGGGGGCCTCGGTGACGTCGGTGGCCGCCTCGGCGAAGGTGTCGGCGGGGGCGGGCTCGACGGGGGCGGCCTCGACGGGGGCGGCCTCGGGCTCCGGCGCGACAGCCTCGGCGACGGGTTCGGCCGGGGCCTCGGCGGCGACCTGCTCGGCGGGGGTCTCCGCGGCCGGTTCCCCGGCCGGGGTCTCCGCCGGGCCGTCCGCCGCGGCCGGCGGCTCCTCGGCCGGCACCGGCTCGGCCGGCTGCTCGGCCACGGGCGCCTCGGGCTCGGCGGCGGGCTGGGGCGCGGGCTCGGGCTCGACCGGGGCTTCGGGGGCCTGCTCGGCCCCCGGAGCGTCGGGCCGCGCCGGTACGTCGGCGGGCGCGGCGGCCTCGGTCACGACGGCCTCGGCCACGGGCTCCTGGGCCTCGGCCGGCTGCTCGGCGGGCGCGGCGGCCTCCGGCACCTCGGCGGCCGGGGCGACCGCCGGCGGCACCGCCTCGGCGGGCTCGCCCTCGCGCGGGGCGGGGACGACGGCCTCGGGGACGACGGCCTCAGCGGCGACGGCCTCAGGGGCGGGGGTCGCCTCCACGGTCTCGGGCGCGACCGGCTCGGGCGTCTCGGGCGCCACGGCCTCCGGAGCCACGGCTTCGGGAGCCACAGCCTCCGGCGCCACGGCCTCGGGAGCAACGGCCTCCGGAGCCACGGCCTCCGGAGCGACGGCCTCGGGGGCCGGGGGCTCCGGCGTCGCGGTCTCCGGCTCGGGGAGCGGGGTGCCGGCCGGCGGGGTCGGGGTCGGGGCGGGCTGCTCGGCGGTCGGGAGGGAGCCCTCGACCGGCACGAACTGACCGCTCTGCGGAACGACCGTTTCTGCGGGCGCCTCGGCGGGCGCCACGGGCTCCTGCGGCTGCGCGGTCCACGGTTCGGCGCCCTGCGGGGCCGTCTGCAGGTCCTGCGCGACCTCGAAGTACTCGGGTCCGGTGGTCGGCGGGCCCGGGTTCCGCACGGGGACCGGCGCGGGGGCCGTGGCCACCAGCGGCTCGGGGGCCGGCGCGGGGATCTGCGGCGCGGGAGCGGGCACCGGCGCGGCCGGGCCGCGGTCGGCGAGCGAGCGGACGACGCCGCCCGTCGCGGTCTCCGGGACCGGCGGCCCCATGTGGAGCGGGCGCCGGGAGGGGGCGGCCGGCGGCGGCACGCGGACGCCGCCGAGGTCGACGGAGCCGGAGTCGCGGCCGGCGGCCTCGTGGGCGCCGGTGTCGAGGACGCCGGGCTCGTAGCCGTGGGCGGTGGCGGCGGGCTCCTGCGGGGCGGCGGGGACGCCGTGCGCGGGGGTGCCGAGCGGCACGCCGTGCGGCGGGGTCCCGGCGGCCGGCGCGGTCAGCTGGTCGGCGAGGACGAGGCCGTCCGGCAGCGGGCCGGAGAGGGGGTCGATCAGCGGGTCCGTGAGCGGGTCGGCCTGCGGGACGGCGGCGTGCGGCGGCACGGCGCCGGGGGCGGCGGCCTCCGGCGGGGCGGGGACGGCGATCGGCGGCGCGGGCACCGCGCCCGGGGGCTGCTCGCTCCAGGCGCCCTGGGCGCCCGGCATCAGCAGCATGTCGTCGTCCTCGGGAAGCGGGCCGGAGGGGTCCAGGAAGGTGTACGCGCCCGGCTCGGGGATGCCCGGCTGCTCGACCATGCCTGCGTTCTCCGGCAGTCCCTCGCCCGGGACCTGGCCGGTGTCCGTCATGCGTACCCCTCGCCCATCGTCGTGTTCGTTCAGAGCTGCGCCCGTCAACGAGAACGAGCGCGTGCGCCGCGCGGCACGGAGGCCCTGCGGCACTCAAGCATTGTCGCGGCCCGCGCCCGTCGTGGCGGGCTGTTCCGCCACGGTGCGCTGTGGACTGCGCCACGTCGCGCGGTCCCCCCGGTGTCCCGCACGCCCGTTGACCGTCGAGAACGGGTCAAGACGGTCGCCGTTTCAGGACATTGACGAACAACGCGCCGAACGTCCCCGCGCGGTACAACAATCGGCCAGCCTACCTGCCCCGGCGGACGGCCGGGTCACGGGGCGCCGGTGGTCCGGCGGCCGGTGAGCAGGAAGACGACGGACCGGTCGCGCTCGGTCCAGTCGGCGGGGTCGAGGCCGACGGTCTGCAGCAGCTGGGTCTCGACGGCGTAGCCGCCGTCGCCGAGGGCGGAGCCGATGGCCTCGGCCTCGTCGCGGGTGGTGGCGTGGGCGGCGATCCGCTCGGGGCGGCGGTCGGCGCAGGCGGTGACGACGGGGACGCCGCCGGCCCCGACGCGGACGACGTCGGGCTCGGGAAGGCTCTCCAGGACGTGCGGGGCGCGGCCGGTGACGGTCTGGAGGAGGACGCCGTCGCGGCGGGCGGCGGCCTCGGTGCGGGCGCGGGCGGCGGGGTCGGCGTCGACGGCGATGACGGCGGCGCCGAAGCGGGCGGCCTCGACGGCGAACGCGCCGCCGGCGCTGCCCACGTCCCAGACGAGGTCGCCGGCGCGCGGGCCGAGGCGGGCGAGCTGGACGGCGCGGAGCGTGGGGTCGTGGCCGATGCCGGGGCGGTCCTCGGAGCCGTCCCGCTCGCCGGGTCCGGCCCAGCCGCGGACGGCCGCGGCGGACGGGTCGTGGCCCATCAGCCAGGGGGCGGCGGAGGCCCCGGTGCCGCCGGCGCCGCCGATGACGAGGACGACGTTGGGGTCGCGCCAGGTGTGGTCGGCGGCCTTGTCGGAGGTGAGGACGGAGACCTGTTCGCGGGCGGTGCCGAGTTCCTCGCAGACGACGAAGGTGCGGTGGACGCCGTCGAGGAGGAGGGCGAGTTCGGCGGGGCCGGCGCCCGGGGAGGTGAGGACGGCGACCTTGGGGTGGGCGCGGCAGACGTTGACGGCGCGGCGCAGGGTGCGCTGGTGGGCGACGACGACCCGGGCGTCGTCCCAGGGCATGCCGGCGCGGGCGAAGGCGGCGGCGACCGAGGAGACGGCGGGGACGACCTCGACCTCCAGGCCGTGTTCGGGGGCGCGGAGGGTGCGGACGACGCCGAAGAAGCCGGGGTCGCCGTCGGCGAGGACGACGGCGGTGCCGCGGTGGCCGGCGATCCGGCGGGCGGCGAGGCCGACGCTGCCGAGCCGGACCCGTTCGGCGCCGGGCGGCACTTCCGGGAGCGCGAGGTGGTGGGCGGCGCCGGCCACCAGGGTGGCGGCCGAGAGCGCGGACCTGGCCGCCGCGGTGAGGGGCGAGCCGTCCCAGCCGATCACCGTGACCCGGTCGGCCATCGCGTGTGTCTCCTGTGGTGTCGTCGCAGGTCGGGGGCGGGTCGAGCGTACCCCGGGCGGGCCGCGGCGCGGCTCAGCCCCAGTCGGTGTACGAGGAGTATCCGGCCTCGGCCATCTGGTCGGCGACGCCGTCGAGGTCCTCGGGGAGGAGGCTCCAGACGATGAGGTCGGTGCGGATGTCGGTCCATTCGCCGGACTCGGTGAGGCTGCGCGCTATCCAGGCGTTCCGCAGGACGCCCTCGCTGATGCAGCCGATCTTCTGCGCGACCTGCTGGGAGGCGGTGTTGTCGGCGGCGGTGCGGAGCTGGAGGCGTTCGAAGCCGCGGTCGCGGAAGAGCCACTGGGCGACGGCGAGGACGGACTCGGTGGCGTAGCCCTCGCCGCGGGCCCAGGGGGCGGTGACGTAGGCGACCTCGGTGGCGCGGACGCGCCAGTCGGTGTCGTACAGGTGGACGGTGCCGACCAGGCGCTGGGTCAGGAACTCGGTGACGGCGAAGACGATGCCGCGGCCCTCGGTCCGTTCCGCAGGAGCGATCCTGCGGACCCAGTCCTCGGCGTGGGCACGCCCGTACGGGTGGGGGACGGAGGTCCAGGCGGTGACGAGTTCGTCGTTCATCATCTCGACGAAGGCGGGGATGTCGGCCTCTTCGTACGGGCGCAGCACCAGCCGGTCCGTGCTGATGGAGATGTCCGGAAAGGTGGTAGTCATGCGCAGCTCCGTACCGAAGACCGTCCGTTGAGAGACCGTGAACGCACAGCATGCAGCATGGGGCGGCGGGCGCGCATGGCCGGGTCGGACGTGGGGGTGACGCGCGGAAGGCCCCGCGCGCCGGACGGGGCGGGCGGGGCCTTCCGCTCAAGGACTGTACCGGCGGCGTTACTTGGCGGCGCCGAAGGCGGGGATGACGGAGCCCTTGTAGGTGTCCTCGATGTACTTCTTGGTCTCGGGCGAGTTGAGGAGCTCGGCGAGCTTCTGCACGCGGGCGTCCTTCTCGTTGCCCTCCTTGACGGCGAGGAAGTTGGCGTACGGGTTGCCCTCGGCCTTCTCCAGGACCAGGGCGTCCTTCGCCGGGGACAGGTCGGCCTCGATCGCGTAGTTGCCGTTGATGACGGCGGCGTCGACGTCGCTCAGGGCGCGGGGCACGGTGGCGGCCTCCAGCTCCTTGAACTCCAGGCCCTTCTTGTCGGTGATGTCGGAGAGCTTGGCGTCGGTGCCGACGCCGTCCTTGAGGGTGATGAGGCCGTTCTCGGCGAGGAGGTGGAGCGCGCGGCCCTCGTTGGTGGTGTCGTTGGGGACGGCGACGGTCTGGCCGGCCTTGATGTCCTTCACCGACTTCAGGCTCTTGGAGTAGAGGCCGAGCGGCTCCAGGTGGACGTTCACCACGGGGACGATGGTGGTCTTGTTCTTCTTGTTGAAGTCGTCGAGGTACGGCTTGTGCTGGAAGAAGTTGGCGTCGACCTGGCCGGACTGGGTGGCGGTGTTCGGGAGGACGTAGTCGGTGAACTCCCGGACCTCCAGCTTGAGGCCGGCCTTCTCGGCGAGGTTGTCCTTGACGAACTTCAGGATGTCGGCGTGCGGCGTCGGGGACGCGGCGATGACGAGCGCCTTGTCGGCGGAGCCGGCCGCGTCCTTGGCGGAGGACGGGTCGGAGGAGGTGCCGCAGGCGGTGAGGCCGAGGGCGAGGGCGGTGACGGACGCGAAGCCGGCGGTGAGCTTGATGTTCTTACGCACGAAGAGTGCCTCTTTCCTGTGGAGCGGTGGATGCCTGGACAACGAGTCCGGGCGTGTTCTTCGGCCGGCGAATCGCTTCTGCCGCGAAGAGGTCTGGGGTGGCGTCAGGCGGCGCGGCCGCGCCGGGCCAGGAGCCGGACGACGCCGTCGCCGATGAGCTGGACGATCGTCACGATGGCGATGAGGATCACGACGGTGACGAGCATGAAGGTGGTGTCGAAGCGCTGGTAGCCGTAGGTGACGGCCTTGGAGCCGAGGCCCTCGCCGCCGACCGCGCCGGCCATCGCGGAGTAGCCGATGAGCACGATGACGGTGGTGGTGACGGCGGCGACCAGCGAGGGCAGGGCCTGCGGGAGCAGCACCTTGCGGACGATGGTGGGGATGCCGCCGCCCATGGACTGGACGGCTTCGACGAGGCCGTGGTCGACCTCGCGGATCGCGGTCTCGACCAGGCGCGCGAAGAAGGGGATGGCGCCGATGGCGAGCGGCACGATCATGGCGGTGGGGCCGATGAAGGTGCCGACGACGAAGGTCGTGAACGGGATCAGGGCGATCAGCAGGATGATGAACGGCAGCGAGCGGCCGATGTTCACGATCGCACCGACGACCTTGTTGACGGGCCGGTTCTGGAGCAGTCCGCCCTTGTCGGTGAGGACGAGGAGGATGCCGAGCGGGAGGCCGCCGGCGATGGTGACGACGGTGGCCCACAGGACCATGTAGAGGGTGTCGACCGTGCCCTGTTCGAGCAGGGGGCGCATCTCTTCCCAGGTCACTTGGCACTCTCCTTCGCGAGCACGGGGGTCTGTGCGGGCAGCACGGGCGCGCCCGGCTCCGCCGGGTCCTCGACGACCTCGACCTGGAGGCCCTGCTCGCGCAGGAAGCCGACCGGGACGACGTTGTCCTCGTACCGTCCGGGCAGTTCGATCCGCATGCGGCCGATCTGCTTCCCGCCGACGGTGTCCATCGCGGCTCCGAGGATGGAGATGTCGATGTTGTACGTGCGGGAGAGCTGCGAGATCACCGGCTGGGTGGCGGCCTCGCCGTGGAAGGTGACGTCGACGACGGTGCGGTCGGGGCCGGTGGCGTGGCCGCTGACCGGGAACAGTTCGGCGGCGAGCTGGGAGCCGGGGGTGGCGAGGAGCTCGGCGACGGTGCCGGACTCGACGATCCGGCCCTTCTGCATGAGGGCGGCGGAGTCGCAGATCGTCTTGACGACGTCCATCTCGTGCGTGATGAGCAGGACGGTGAGGCCGAGCTGCCGGTTGAGGTCGCGCAGGAGCTGGAGGATCGAGCGGGTGGTCTCCGGGTCGAGGGCGCTGGTGGCCTCGTCGGAGAGGAGGACCTTGGGCTCGCCGGCGAGGGCGCGGGCGATGCCGACGCGCTGCTTCTGGCCGCCGGAGAGCTGGCCGGGGTAGTTCTTCGCCTTGTCGGCGAGGCCGACGAGGTCGAGGAGTTCGAAGGCGCGGCGGGAGCGTTCGACGGAGGGGACGCCGAGGATCTCCAGCGGGAGCTCGATGTTGTCCTTGACGGTGCGCGAGGACAGCAGGTTGAAGTGCTGGAAGACCATGCCGATGCTGCTGCGCGCCCGGCGCAGGTCCTTGCCGGCGCGGCGGCCCTTGCCGGCGAGGGCGGTGAGGTCGACGCCGTCGACGGTCACCGTGCCGGACGTGGGGCGCTCCAGGAGGTTGACGCAGCGGATCAGGGAGGACTTGCCGGCGCCGCTCTGGCCGATCACGCCGAAGACCTCGCCCTCGCGGACGTGGAGGTCGACGCCGTCCAGGGCGGTGACCTGGCGGCCGCGTGACTCGTAGACCTTGGTCAGGCCCGAAGTGGTGATCACAGGGGTTTCCGTCACTGTCGAGTGCGCGACGCGTGGGTCCGCCGTGCACGGGGCATTCGTCTTTCGGACAGTCAGGCGCACGGGGGCCGCTCCGGCGGTCGGCCGGGGTGGCGGTGTGCGCGGGGCGGGCACGGTCCGGCGCCGGGAGGCGGGCGGATCGGCTCGGCCGTCGGGGTCTCGCTTCGGGGCGCGAGGCTCAGGCGGGGGCCCTCAGAAGGCGCACATTCGACACATACAACGAGCACCGGGCGTCGTGTTCGCCTCGGTCGCAAGGATGCGGCTGCTCGTCGTGGTCATGGCTGCAAGTAAAGCATGCGCAGTCGCGAACGGAAGTCCGCTGTCCGCATTCCGGACGGCGCTGAGACGCGATGCGGACGCTCCCGGACCGGCTCGCTCCTGCCTCTCCCCCTGTGCCGCCTGCGGTGGAGACGCCCCTCCGGGTGCTCCGGCGGAGGCGCGCGGACCGCCCGGACGAGGCCGGGATGTGGCCAAGACCACGGTCCGGCGACGGGGCGCCGGGGCGCTGGGGGCGGGGGCGCGCGGAGAGGGGCATTCGGGCCGTAATACCCTCGGGCGCATGCTTGACGCCCTCACGATCGCGGTCTCGGTGGCCGCGCTCGCCCTCGCCGCCTGGTGCGGCTTCGCCGCCTACCGGGACCAGCCCACCAAGGACTGGCACTTCATCGGCATGGCCGTGGTGACCTTCCTGGTCCTGGTCCAGCTGATCGTCGGCATCGTGCAGCTGGTGCGCGGCGAGAAGGCCGAGGAGGGGACGACGATCTTCGTCGCCTATCTGCTCGGCGCGCTGTGCGCCGTGCCGATCGCGGGCTTCATGTCGCTGGCCGAGCGGACCCGCTGGGGTTCGGCGACGGTGGCGGCGGGCGCGGTCGTGCTCGCGGTCCTGGAGGTGCGTCTCTTCGACATCTGGACGGTGGGCTGACCATGGCGGAGACGCGGACCGGGACCCGGCTCGTGACGGGCCCCGGCATGCTGCTGGTGTGGCTGTACGGCGTGATGTCGGTGGGCGCGGCGTCGCGCTCGGTGTACGAGATCAGCGCCAAGTTCGACGAGGCGCCGCTGGCGTACACGCTGTCCGCGGTGGCGGCGGTGGTGTACGTGTTCATCACGTACACCCTGGTGCGCGGCGGGGAGACGGCCCGCAGGGCGGCGCTGGTGTGCTGCGCCGCCGAGCTCGCGGGCGTGCTGGTCGTGGGGACGTGGACGCTGCTGGAGCCGTCGGCCTTCCCGGACTCGACGGTGTGGTCGGAGTTCGGCTACGGCTACGTCTTCATCCCGGTGCTGCTGCCGCTGAGCGGCATCTGGTGGCTGCGCCGGTCGCGCACCGCCTGAGGCCGGCCGGCGCGCGGGCGGCTCAGGCGGCCTTCTCCAGGGTGACGAGGGTGAGCTTCGGGCCGACCTCGCGGGCGCCGGTCGGTGCGTAGCCCTTGGCGCGGTAGAGGCGGAGGTTGCCCTCGCTGCGGTGGCCGGTGAAGAGCTGGAAGCGCTTGGGGGCGGCGTCCGTGCCGGCGCAGTGGCGCTCGATGGCGTCGAGGAGCCGGCCGCCGATGCCGTGGCGGCGCATCCGGGGGTGGACGATGAGCTTGGCGATGTGCGCGGTGCCGTCCTCGTCGGTGCGGGCGCGGACGGAGGCGATCACCTCGTCGCCGAGCCGGGCCACCAGGGCGTGGCCCTCGGCGATCTCGGCGCGGACGGCGTCGAGCGTCTGGGTGAGCGGTTCGATGGACCAGTCGCCGTACAGCTCGGCCTCGCTCTGGTAGCAGAGGTACTGCAGCTTCAGGATCTGCTCCGCGTCGCGCGCGTCCGCCGCCGAGATGGTCACACTCAGGCCCATGTGTGCATGCCTCCCGCTCATCTGGTCACCGATCGGTACCCCGCACTCTTCCCCGTCGGCCGGATGCGGGAACCTCTGCCGCGAGCATTCTGCGCAGGCATCCCAGGCAACGGGAACGCATCGGCCCCAGACTTCCTTGTGAGATACCCAACGTTCCTGCGATTTCGCGGTAGGTGGGGTCGGCGGGGTCGAGCATCGCGTTCAGCAGCCGGGGGCAGCGGCCGGGCGTCCGGGTGACGGCGGCGCGGAGGGTGCGGCGGCGTTCGGCGGTGAGGGCGGAGCTCTCGGGGCCGGGGCCGTACGGATCGGGGCGGGTGTCGCCGTCGTGGTACGGGCGTTCGCGGCCGGTGGTGCGGCGGGCCCGGCGGGCCTCGGCGCGGACGGCGCGGCGGAGCCAGTCGGCGGGGCGCTCGGGGGCGCCGCCGTCGGCGTCGAGCCGTTCCAGGAGCCGCAGCCACACGGCCTGTTCGAGGTCGCCGGGCTCGATCCCGGCGGCGGCCTCGGCCCGCGATTCGGCGGCGAGGAGCGGGCTGAGGGCGGCGAGGAGGGTTTCCGGGGAGGTCATGCCCGGTGCGATGCGGGGGCGCGGCGGCGTGGTTGCGCCGCGGCGGGGGAACCACCCGGTCGGCGTACGGCGGTGCGGCGCCGGCCGACCGGGCGGCGGTCCCGGGTCAGCGGCCGGCGAAGTCCGCGGCGGCCAGCAGGGCGGTGTCGGGGTTGTCGGAGAAGACGCCGTCGATGCCGGTCTCGAAGTACCGCTTCAGGGCGCCGAAGGCGTCGCCGTAGGCGGCCGGGTCGGTGCCCCGGCGGAAGTCGGCGGGCAGGAAGGCGTTCTCGTTGCGCTGGGTGTACGGGTGGAGGATCAGGCCCTCCGCGTGGGCGTCCCGCACCAGGGTGGTGGGGGTGGTGAGCCGGCCCGCGGCGTCCTTGGGGATCACCAGGTCGAGGGTGGGGCCGATGCCCTGGGCGTACGAGGCGATCCAGCGCAGTCCGGCCGGGGTGACGAGGTCGGCGACGGTCCGCGGGTCGCCGGCCTCGACGAAGTCCCAGGGGCGGGTGTTCGCGCCGGACAGCAGGACCACCAGCGGGGAGTCGACCAGCTTCGACAGGCGCTGGACGCTGCTGGGCTCGAAGGACTGGAGGAAGACGGCGGAGTGCGCGCGGTGGCGGCCGTAGCGGCGGAGCAGCTTCGCGAGGCGCTCCTCCAGGCCGAGGCCGATCGAGCGGAAGTACGAGGGGTGCTTGGTCTCGACGTGGAGCCAGATCTCGCGGCCCCGGCGGCGGCCCTCCTCGTCGGCCCAGCGCAGCACCTCCTCGAAGGTGGGGACGGTCCAGCGGCCGTCGTACAGGGTGTTCTCCTGGCGGGTGCCGGGGATCCGCTCCTTGGCGCGCAGGGTCTTCAGCTCGGCGAGGGTGAAGTCCTCGGTGAACCAGCCGGTGTAGGCGACGCCGTCGACGGTCTTGGTGGTCTTCCGGGAGGCGAACTCGGGGTGGTCGGCGACGTCGGTGGTGCCGGTGATGTCGTTCTCGTGCCGGCAGACCAGGTGCCCGTCCTTGGTGGGGACGAGGTCCTGCTCGATGACGTGGGCGCCGAGGTCCAGGGCGTGCGCGTACGAGCCGAGGGTGTGCTCGGGGCGGTAGCCGCTGGCGCCGCGGTGGGCGATGACGGTGGGGACGGGGAGCGAGCGGTAGCCGCGCCCGTGGCCCCGGCCGTGCGCGCGGCCGGTCTCGGCGGCCTGCGCGGTGCCCGCGCCGGCGGCGAGCCCGGCGGTGACGCCGAACGCGGCGGCGCCTGCCGCGCCGAGCAGCGTGCGGCGGGCCGGGGTCCTGGGTGCGCCCTGGGTCATGGAGGTCCTCCTGTGTGATGTCCCGCACCTGTCGGTGGGTGGCCCCGACGGTAGGCAGTGATCCCCTACGGGGGGAGGACCTGGGCGGAACATGGCGCAAACACGCGTCAACACCGTGTATCCGTTCGGTGAACCCGATGTGCGGGCGGGGGTGACCCGCGAGTATCGTCGCGTGCTGCACCGTCGGCTCCCGGAGCCGCCCGCCCGCCACCGGAGGAACCGTTGTCCCGTCTCGCGATCGTGAAGGCCACTCTCGGTCCGGTCCTGCGCCTGATGTTCCGCCCCCGTGTGGAGGGGGCCGAGAACGTGCCGGGGAACGGGCCGGTGATCCTCGCGGGCAACCACCTCACCTTCATCGACTCCATGATCATGCCGATCTGCCTGGACCGCCCGGTCTACTTCATCGGCAAGGACGAGTACGTCAAGGGCAAGGGCCTGAAGGGCCGGCTGATGGCGTGGTTCTTCACCAGCGTCGGCATGATCCCGGTGGACCGAGACGGCGGCCGGGGCGGGGTCGCGGCGCTGATGACGGGCCGCCGGGTGCTGGAGGAGGGCAAGATCTTCTCGATCTACCCGGAGGGCACCCGCTCCCCCGACGGCCGGCTCTACCGGGGCCGTACGGGCGTGGCGCGGCTGACGCTGATGACCGGCGCGCCGGTGGTGCCGTTCGCGGTGATCGGCACGGACAAGGCGCAGCCGGGCGGCGCGGGCTTCCCGCGCCCGGTGCAGGTGACGGTCCGGTTCGGCGAGCCGCTGGAGTTCTCACGTTACGAGGGCATGGACCGCGACCGGTACGTGCTCCGCGCGGTGACGGACTCGGTGATGGCGGAGGTCATGCGCCTGTCGGGCCAGGAGTACGTGGACATGTACGCCACGAAGGCGAAGGAAGCGGCGTGACGGTGTGAGAGCGCCCCCGGACGGATGCCGTCCGGGGGCGCTCTCGTGTGCCGGCGTCGCGGCTGCCGGCGTGCCGGGTCAGTGCTCGGTGGTCTCGCCCAGCTTCTGGTCCCGGAGGAGGAACCAGGCGGCGACGGCGGTGGCGAGGAGGACGGCCGCGCCGACGCCGGCGGCGATCCGCAGGCCGTCGACGAACGCGTCCTGGGCGGCCGTCACCAGCGCGCCGGCGCGGGCCGGGTCGAGGGCCCCGGACGCCTCGACGGCGCCGCCGAGCGAGTCGTGGGCGGCGGCGGCGATGTCCGACGGCACGCCGGCCGGGGCGGTGAAGCCGCGGTAGACGCCGGTCACGATGGAGCCGAGCAGGGCGATGCCGAGCGCGGCGCCGAGCTCGTACGCCGTCTCGGAGACGGCGGACGCGGAGCCGGCCTGGTCCTTGGGGACGCTGGAGAGGATCACGTCGGCGGTGACGGTGAAGGCGAGGCCCGCGCCGACGCCGACGACGAGCAGGCTCGCGCCGAGGACCGGGTAGCCGGTGGAGCGGCCGATGACCGTGAGGACGGCGAGCGCCAGGCCGATGGCGGCGAGGCCGCCGGCGACGACCGAGCGGACCGAGTACCGGCGGGCGACCCGGCCGGCGAGCAGAACGGCGGTCACCGAGCCGACCGCGGCGGGCAGTTCGGCGAGGCCGGCCTCCAGCGGTGAGCGGCCCTGGACCAGCTGGAAGAACTGGGACAGGAAGAACACCAGGCCGGCGAGGCCGAGGATGGTCAGCAGGTCGGCGAGGACGGCGCCGGAGAAGCCGCGGTTGCGGAACAGGCGCATGTCCAGGAGCGGGGCCGGCAGGGTGAGCTGGCGGCGGACGAACCAGGTGAGGCCGCCGGCGCCGGCGAGCGCGGCGACGGCCACGTCGAGGGTGAGGCCGTGCGAGGCCAGTTCCTTGATCGCGTAGACGACGCCGATCATGCCGACGAGGGAGAGGCCGACGCTGGGCAGGTCCCAGGGGCCGGGGTTCGGGTTCTTCGACTCGGGGATCAGCTTGACGCCGATGACGACCAGGACGGCCATGACGGGCAGGTTGATGAGGAAGACCGAGCCCCACCAGAAGTGCTCCAGCAGGAAGCCTCCGACGACCGGGCCGACGGCGGCGCCGGCCGAGGCCATGGCGCCCCAGATGCCGATGGCGAGGCTGCGCTCGCGCGGGTCGTGGAAGAGGTTCCGGATGAGGGCGAGGGTGGACGGCATCAGGGTCGCGCCGGCGACGCCGAGCAGCGCGCGGGCGGCGATCATCATCTCGGGGCTGGACGCGTAGGCGTTCAGGACCGAGACGGCGCCGAACGCGGCGGCGCCCACGAGGAGCAGCTTCTTGCGGCCGATGCGGTCGCCGAGGCTGCCCATGGAGACGAGCAGACCGGCGATGACGAAGGAGTAGACGTCGCCGATCCACAGCAGCTGGGTGCCGGTCGGCTTCAGGTCCTCGGAGAGGAACGGGGTCGCCAGGCCGAGCACCGTGGCGTCCACGGCCACCAGCAGCACGGCCAGGACGAGTGCGGCGAGGGCGAGCCACCGGCCGGGGCGGCGGACGCCCTCGGTATGGCTTTCGGGCTGGACGGTTTCGGTGATCACTTCTCCACGCTCCTGCGCGCTCCGCCGAGCAGCAGCTCGGCGATCATGTAAGAAAAGTCGTTGGCGGCGACCCGCCCGTCGGCGACGGCCCAGGCGCCCGAGCTGATCAGCCCGTAGAACGCCTCGCAGAGCCAGGCGGGGCTCAGGTCGATGCGGAAGACGCCCTCCTCCTGGCCGCGCCGGAAGAGGGCGACGAGCCGGGTGTCGAGCCGGGCCCAGCCCTCGTTCTGCCCCTCGCCCTCGAAGAGCTGGTTCTCCGTGACGAGGAACGAGAGCAGCGGGGCGGCGGGCTGCGAGGCGGCGACGAGCCGCCGGACGGCCTCGTCGGCCGGCCCCTCCTCGATCCGGGCCGCGTCGAGCGCGGCCTCCGCCTCCTCGATGCACATCTGCTCCAGCGCCCGCACCAGCGCGTCCCGCCCGGCGAAGTGCCGGTGCAGGGTGGCCCGCCCGATCCCGGCCGCCCGCGCGACCTCGTCCATGGTGGCGGTCGCCTTGCGGGAGAGCAGGGCGGCGGCGGTACGGAGCACCTGGGTGCGGTCGACTGACATGAGACAACTCTACACCGGGTGAGACATCCATGTCTCATGTGAAATTGCGATGCCCCACCAGGGCATGCGGCCGGGCGGGCGGCCCGGCACCGGGCCGCTGCGGTGGCTCGACCGCAGGCACGGGCGGGAGCCGCTGGGGCTGCCGGAGCTGCCGTTCGTCGACTGGCCGCGGATGCATGGGGCCGCCCCGCGCGGGACGTTCTGGAAGACGCAGTACGTGCTGGACTACGCGCGGGGGCGGCCGTTCGCGTGGGTGGACGACGACATCACGCCGTACGACCACGAGTACGTGGACCGGAACCACCTCGCCGCCGCCCTGCTGCTGCACGTCGACCCCCGGCTCGGGCTTCTCCGGCCGGACTTCGACAGGCTCGCGGACTGGGCGGCGGCGCTGTAGGTCCCGGTGTCAGTTCTTGGCGTCGGCCCAGGCGTGCTGGATGACCAGGTCCGCCTTGACCTCGACCAGCTGGGCGGCGACGGCGGAGGGGGCGGTGCCGCCGCGGCCGTCACGGGAGGCGAGGGCGCCGGGGACGTTGAGGACCGTGCGGACCTCGGGGGTCAGGTGCTCGGAGATCTTGGCGAACTGCTCGTCCGTCAGCTCGTCCAGCTCCTTGCCCTCGGACTCGGCGACCTTCACGCACTCGCCGGCCACCTCGTGCGCGACCCGGAACGGCACGCCCTGCTTGACCAGCCACTCCGCGATGTCCGTGGCGAGCGAGAAGCCGGCCGGGGCCAGCTCCTCCATGCGCTCGCGGTTCACGGTGAGCGTGGCCATCATGCCGGTGAAGGCGGGGAGCAGGACCTCCAGCTGGTCGCAGGAGTCGAAGACCGGCTCCTTGTCCTCCTGGAGGTCGCGGTTGTAGGCGAGCGGCAGGGCCTTGAGGGTGGCCATCAGGCCGGACAGGTTGCCGATGAGGCGGCCGGACTTGCCCCGGGCCAGCTCGGCGATGTCCGGGTTCTTCTTCTGCGGCATGATCGACGAGCCGGTGGAGAAGGCGTCGTGGAGGGTCACGAAGGAGAACTCCTTCGTGTTCCAGATGATGATCTCCTCCGCGATCCGGGAGAGGTTGACGCCGATCATCGCGGTGATGAAGGCGAACTCCGCGACGAAGTCCCGGGAGGCCGTGCCGTCGATCGAGTTGCCGGCCGAGCCGCGCTCGAAGCCGAGGTCCTTGGCGACCGCCTCCGGGTCGAGCCCGAGCGAGGAGCCGGCGAGGGCGCCGGAGCCGTACGGGGAGACCGCCGTCCGGGTGTCCCACTGGCGCAGCCGCTCGGCGTCCCGGGAGAGCGACTGGACGTGGGCCAGGACGTGGTGGGCGAAGAGCACCGGCTGGGCGTGCTGGAGGTGGGTCCGGCCGGGCATGGCGACGTCCGGGTGCGCCTCGGCGAGGCCGACGAGCGCGTCCTGGAGGTCGGCGATGAGGCCGCCGATGATCCGGGCGTGGTCGCGGAGGTACATCCGGAAGAGGGTGGCGACCTGGTCGTTCCGGGACCGGCCGGCCCGCAGCTTGCCGCCGAGCTCGGCGCCGAGCCGCTCCAGGAGGCCGCGCTCCAGGGCGGTGTGGACGTCCTCGTCGGCGATCGTGCCGGTGAAGGAGCCGTCGGCGACGTCCGCCTCCAGCCGGTCCAGGCCGGCCAGCATCCGGGTGAGCTCGTCCTCGGTGAGCAGCCCCGCCTTGTGGAGCACGCGCGCGTGGGCGCGCGATCCGGCGATGTCGTACGGCGCGAGGCGCCAGTCGAAGTGGACCGAGGCGGAGAGCTTCGCCAGGGCCTCGGCGGGGCCGTCGGCGAAGCGTCCGCCCCAGAGCCGGACGTCACCGTTGTTGCTGCTCACTTCTGGTTGCTCCTCGCCGTCGATGACCGAACCCTTGCTTCCCTTACTGATGCATGAGTATGCAGACTTCCGCATGATTCGTCAATCAAGGGCCCTGTCGGCTGCCCGGGCCGCGCGCCCCGGATAGGGTCCGCCGCATGACGAGCGAACCGCCCCCGCACCCGCTCCGCCCGGGAGAACGGCTCCCGCACGGCGAGGACACGGCCGCCGCGTGGGAACGGTTCCCCGGCTTCCCGGAGGAGGGCGAGGACGCCGAGGCGCGGGTCCGGGCGCTCCGCCGCGCCCTGGACGCCGGGCTGCCCTCCCCCGGCGACCTGGCCGGCCTCGCCCTCGGCGACCGCGACCGGCACGTCCGGAGGCTCGCCGCCCGCGCCCTGCCGGACCTGCCCGGCGCCCTTCCCGCCCTCCACCTGCTGCTGTCCGCGCCGGACAACGTCGTCCGGGGCCTCGCCGTGGCGCGCCTCGGAGCCGCCGGACGCGCCGGGGACCTCGTACCGCACCTGACGGACCCCTCCCCCTGGGTCCGCGGCCTCGCCCGGGACGCCCTGCGGGAGGCCGGCGGCGACCCGGCCGCACGGCTGCGCGGGCTGTGCGCCGACCCGGCGACCGTCACGCCCCCGGCGGTCGGCGGACTCGCGCAGGAGCGCCGCCCCGAGGACGTCCCGCTGTTCCGGGCGCTCACTCGGCACGCCGACGGCGCCGTACGCGCCCGGGCGCTGGGCGCGCTGCGGCTGCTGCGGGCCCTGCCGGACGCCGGACTGCCCCCGTACGCCGACGACCCCGACCCCCGCGTCGGGGCGGTCGTGCTGCGCGCCCTGCGCGACGCCCCCGGGGCCCTGCGCGGTCTCCTCGGCCACCGCCACGCGCGCGTGCGGGCCCGCGCCCTCACCCTGCTCGCCCGCCGCCACGCTCTCGGCTGGGCCGAGGCCCTGCCGCACCTCGCCGACCCGGCCCCGGAGGTGGCGCGCGCGGCGCGCGAAGCCCTCGGCCGGGCCGCCCGCGAGGTCTCCACCGCGCACCTGATCGCGCTCACGGCCCCCGGCGAACCGCCCCCGCGCCGACGCCTCGCCATGGAACTCCTCGGTTTCCGCTACGCCCCGGAGGTCCTGCTCAACGCCCTCCGCCTGCTCGACGACCCCGATCCGCGGGTCCGCTCCGCCGCCCGCGCCCAGGCCCGGCGCCTGCGGTGGGACCGCAAGGCCGCCGCGGGCCCCCACGCGGAGGAGATCCGCGCCCTCGCCGACGCGCACGCCGAACGCCTCGCCGCCTGGTGGACCGAAGCCCGCCGGCGCCGCCGGGCGGCCTGCGGCTGCGGAACCGCGCCCGCCGGCGAATAATGCGGGGCGCGCGGGAGACGGTGCCGCCTAGCCTCCCCGCATGACACACGAGGCGGAGGCGCGGCAGGCGGCGGTACGGCGGCTGGGGCGGGGACTTCCCCTGCGCCGGGTGCTGGACGTGACCCGCCCCAAGGCATGGGCGGACCTGGACGAGGACGTGCGGCACGCGGTCCGGCGGGGGGCGCTCACGCCGTCGCACGCGTGGCTCACCGGGGTGCGCGGGCCCGGGTGGCGGGGCCTGTGGGAACGGGCCGCCGGCCGGGTGCGGGAGGAGCCCACCGAGGCCGGGATCGCGCTCGCGCTGTGCGATCCGGACGGGCGGATCCGGGAGGCCGCGCTGACGCACGCGGTGGGACGGCCGGAGCTGCTGCCGCTGGTCGCGGTGCGGGCGGCGGACTGGGCCGCGCCGGTACGCGCGCGTGCCCTCGCCGTGCTGCGGGAGTCCCTGGCCGACGCCTCCGCCGGGACGCTCGCCGTCACCGCCCCCGTGATCCTGCGGCTCGGCCGGCGGCTGCGGGGCGGCGCGGCGACGGAACTCCTCGACGGGCTGCTGCGGAAAGGGGACCCCGACCGGGTCACCCGTCTGCTGTTCGCCTGCCGCGACGGCGCCACCCGGCGGGTCGCGCTGGCCGTGGCCCTCGACCGGCAGCTGTACAGCGGGCGCGGCCTGGCCCTGGTGGCCGCCGGGGACTCCGACCCCCTGGTGCAGGAGCGGGCCGCCTCGGCCGCCGTCGCCGCCGACGAGCCCGACGCGACCCTGGCCGTACTGCTGGGCGCCCGTGCCGGGCGGGTCCGGGCGGCCGGGGTGACCGCGCTGCGCCGGGCGGGGCGGCACGCGGAGGCGGAGCCGTACCTCTACGACCGGTCGGGGCGGACCCGGGCCTGCGCCCGGTGGGTGCTGCGGCAGGGCGGCGGCGATCCGGTGGCCGCGTACCGGGCCGCCTGCGCCGGCGCCCGCATACCGGCCCGGGCGCCGCTCGGGCTCGGCGAGTGCGGGTCCCGGAGCGTGGACGCGCCGCTGCTGCGGGAGCTGACGGCGCACCCGGACGGCCGGGTGCGGGCCTCGGCGGTGGCGGGGCTGCGGCTGCTCGACGCGGTGGAGCCCCGGCTGATGGAGGCGCTGCTCGACGACCCCGAGCCCGCCGTCGTACGGGCGGCGCGGCGGGCGCTGTGGTCCTGACGCGGTCCGTTCCGTGAAACAGGCCGTCACGGCGGTGCACGGCGGAGGAAGATGAGCCCATGGGAAAAACGTACGCACGCATAGACGGGCGGCTGCGGGAGTTCATCGAGGCGCAGCCGCTGTACTTCACCGCCACCGCTCCGCTCTCCGGCGACGGGCACGTCAACCTCTCCCCCAAGGGCCGCAAGGGCACGCTCGTCGTGCTGGACGAACTGACCCTGGCTTACGTCGACTTCGGCGGCAGCAGCGCCGAGACCCTGGCGCACCTGCGGGAGCCGGGGAACGGGCGGATCACGCTGATGTGGACGGCGTTCTCCGGTCCGCCGACCGTGGTGCGGGTGCACGGCGAGGGCGAGGCGGTCCTGCGGGACGACCCGCGCTGGCCGGAGCTCTTCGCGCGGTTCCCCGAGGAGGCCGTGAAGGACCAGATCAGCGCGCGGGCGATCGTCCTGGTGCACGCCCGGCGGATCAGCGACTCCTGCGGTTTCGCCGTGCCGCTGATGGAGTTCCGCGAGGAGCGGTCGCTGCACGCCGACTTCTTCAACCGCAAGACGGACGAGGAGTTCAACGCCTACTGCGAGGGCAAGGACCACGTCGCCACCAGCCTCGACGGACTGCCGGCGCTTCCGCTGCCGCTGCCCGCGCTCCCCCACTCGGGCCAGTAGCGTGGCAGGGGGTGCGCGGGCGGCCTAGCGTCGCCGCCATGCGTACCCTTCTCGTCCTCGGCGCCGCGCTGCTCTCCCTGGCCTCCGCGCCCGCTCCCCCGGAGGTGCCGCTGCCCGCGCGGATGGCGGACACCGGCGGCGGTTCGCAGCTGGTCACCGCCGTGGCCGCGGACGCCTCCGCCACCACCGGGACCGTCACCTGGTGGGACCGGCGGGGCGGGCGGTGGGTGCGGGCGGGATCGGCGCCGGCGCGGTTCGGCGCGAACGGGCTGGCCGACGGGGCCACCAGGCGGCAGGGGACGAAGACCACGCCGACGGGCCTGTACGACCTGCCGTACGCCTTCGGGATCCGGCCCGCGCCCGCCGGGACCCGCTTCCGGTACGTCCGGGCCACCCGGGACTCGTGGTGGTGCCAGGACAACGACTCGCGTGCGTACAACCGCTGGGTCGAGGGCCTGCCGGCGGACTGCCGCGCCGCGGAGGCCGAGCACATCGTCGCGTACGGCACGCAGTACGCCCACGCGCTCGTCATCGGCTTCAACTACGCCCGCCCGGTGCGCGGCCGGGGCGCCGGGATCTTCCTGCACGTGAACGGGCGCGGGGCCACCGCCGGGTGCGTCTCCGTCCCGGCGGACGCGATGCGGGCGATCCTCGCCTGGGCCGATCCGGCGCGCCGGCCGCACATCGCCGTCGGCACCCGGCGGGGTCCGACGGCGGTCACGCGGTACTGACCGGGGCTCAGGTGCCCTTCTGCGCGAGGCGCAGCAGGTGGTCGGCGAGGGCCTGGCCGCCGACCGGGTCGCGGGAGATGAGCAGCAGGGTGTCGTCGCCGGCGATGGTGCCGAGGATGGCGTGCAGTTCGGCCTGGTCGATGGCCGACGCGAGGAACTGGGCGGCGCCCGGCGGGGTCCGCAGGACCACCAGGTTGGCGGACGCCTCGGCGGAGATGAGGAGTTCGCCGGAGAGCCGGCGCATCCGCTCCTCCTTCGCGGACTCGCCGAGCGGGGCCTGGGGGGTGCGGAAGCCGCCCTCGCTGGGGACCGCGTAGATCAGCTCGCCGCCGGTGTTGCGGATCTTCACCGCGCCGAGCTCGTCGAGGTCGCGGGAGAGCGTCGCCTGGGTGACGCTCAGCCCGTCGTCCGCGAGGAGCTTGGCGAGCTGGCTCTGCGACCGCACCGGCTGCCGGTTGAGGATGTCGACGATCCTGCGGTGGCGTGCGGTGCGGGTCTGCGGGACCGACGGCCCTCCGTGCTCGTTCCCCTGCGCGTCGGTCATCGTCGCCTCATTCTCCGGTTCGTCCTTGCCCGTTCGCCTCGTGCACCGTGTGCAGGACCGCCGGGAGCGCCTGGAGGAAGGCGTCCGCCTCGGCGTCGGTGAGGACCAGCGGGGGCATGGTCCGTACGACGTCGGGGGCGGGCGCGTTCACCAGGAGGCCGGCGTCCTGAGCCGCCTGCTGCACCTGGGGTGCGAGGGGCTCGGTGAGCACGATACCCAGCAGGAGGCCCGCGCCACGGACGTGGGAGACCAGCGGGTGCCCGAGGGCCTCGATTCCGGAGCGCAGCCGCTCGCCGACGGACTTGACGTGGTCGAGGGCCGCGTCGGCGCCGAGCGTGTCGAGGACGGCGAGGCCGGCGGCGCAGGCGACGGGGTTGCCGCCGAAGGTGGTGCCGTGGTGGCCGGGGGCGAAGAGGTCGGCGGCCGCGCCGAAGGCAACGGTGGCGCCGAGTGGCAGGCCGCCGCCGAGGCCCTTGGCGAGGGTGACGACGTCGGGGTCGACGCCCTCGTGGGCCTGGTGCTCGAACCAATGGCCGCAGCGGCCGATGCCGGTCTGGACCTCGTCGAGGACGAGCAGGGTGCCGGTGGCGCGGGTGATCTCGCGGGCGGCCTTCAGGTAGCCGGGCGGCGGGACGACGACGCCGTTCTCGCCCTGGATCGGCTCGATGATCACGAAGGCGGTGTCCTCGGTGACGGCGGCGCGCAGTACCTCCGCGTCGCCGTACGGGACGTGGGTGACGTCGCCGGGCAGCGGCAGGAACGGGGCCTGCTTGCCGGGCTGGCCGGTGAGGGCGAGGGAGCCCATGGTGCGGCCGTGGAAGCCGCCGTCGGTGGCGACCATGTGGGTGCGGCCGGTGAGCCGGCCGATCTTGAACGCGGCCTCGTTGGCCTCGGCACCCGAGTTGCAGAAGAAGACGCGTCCGGGCCGGCCGAACAGGCCGAGGAGCTTCTCGGCGAGGGCGACGGGCGGTTCGGCGACGAAGAGGTTGGAGACGTGGCCGAGGCTCCGGATCTGGCGGGAGACGGCCTCGGCGACGGCGGGGTGGCCGTGGCCGAGGGCGTTGACCGCGATGCCGCCGACGAAGTCCAGGTACTCCTTGCCGTCGGCGTCCCACAGCCGGGCGCCCTCGCCGCGGACCAGGGGGAGGCGCGGGGTGCCGTAGTTGTCCATGAGCGCGCCCTGCCACCGCTCGGTCAGCCGCTGGTTGCTCATGATTCCCCCTGTCCGTCCGGCACGACCATCGTGCCGATGCCCTCGTCGGTGAAGATCTCCAGCAGGATGGCGTGCTGGACGCGCCCGTCGATGACGCGGGCGGTGGTGACGCCGTTGCGGACGGCGTGCAGGCAGCCCTCCATCTTGGGGACCATGCCGCTGGAGAGCTCGGGCAGCAGCTTCTCCAGCTCGCTCGCGGTGAGCCGGCTGATGACCTCGTCGCTGTTCGGCCAGTCCTCGTACAGGCCCTCGACGTCGGTCAGGACCATCAGGGTCTCGGCGCCCAGCGCCGCAGCGAGTGCCGCAGCCGCCGTATCAGCATTGACGTTGTAGACATGTCCGTCGTCCTGGGAGCGGGCGATGGAGGAGACGACCGGGATGCGGCCGTCCTCCAGGAGCGCCTGGATGGCGCCGGTGTCGAGGGCGGTGATCTCGCCGACGCGGCCGATGTCGACGCGTTCGCCGTCGATCTCCGGGCGGTGCTTGGTGGCGGTGATGGTGTGGGCGTCCTCGCCGGTGAGGCCGACGGCGAACGGGCCGTGCTGGTTGAGCAGCCCGACGAGCTCGCGCTGGACCTGGCCGGCGAGCACCATTCGTACGACGTCCATGGCGTCCTCGGTGGTGACCCGGAGGCCGGCCTTGAACTCGCTGACGATGCCGTGCCGGTCGAGGGCGGCGCTGATCTGGGGGCCGCCGCCGTGCACGACGACCGGCTTGAGGCCGGCGTGGCGCAGGAAGACGACGTCCTGGGCGAAGGCGGCCTTCAGCTCGTCGTCGATCATGGCGTTGCCGCCGAACTTGATGACGACGGTCTTGCCGTGGTGGCGGGTGAGCCAGGGCAGGGCTTCGATGAGCGTCTGGGCCTTGGGGAGGGCGGTGTGCTTCCGCGTGGCGTTGGTCATGACGAGTACGCGCTGTTCTCGTGGACGTAGTCGGCGGTGAGGTCGTTGGCCCAGATGACCGCGGACTCGGCGCCGGCGGCGAGGTCGGCGGTGATGACGACCTCCCGGTAGCGCATGTCGACGAGGTCGCGGTCCTCGCCGACGGAGCCGTTCCGGCAGACCCAGACGCCGTTGATGGCGACGTTCAGCTCGTCGGGCTCGAAGGCGGCGGAGGTGGTGCCGATGGCGGACAGGACGCGGCCCCAGTTGGGGTCCTCGCCGTGGATGGCGCACTTCAGGAGGTTGTTGCGGGCGATGGACCGGCCGACCTCGACGGCGTCGTCCTCGGTGGCCGCGTTGATCACCTCGATGCGGATGTCCTTGCTGGCGCCCTCGGCGTCGCCGATGAGCTGGCGGGCGAGGTCGGCGCAGACCTCGCGGACGGCGTCGGCGAACTCGTCCTGCGCGGGGGTGGTGCCGGAGGCGCCGGAGGCGAGGAGGAGGACGGTGTCGTTGGTGGACATGCAGCCGTCGGAGTCGACCCGGTCGAAGGTGAGCCGGGTGGCGGTCCGCAGGGCGGCGTCGAGGCCCTTGGCGTCGACGTCGGCGTCGGTGGTGAGGACGACCAGCATGGTGGCGAGGCCGGGGGCGAGCATGCCCGCGCCCTTCGCCATGCCGCCGACCGTCCAGCCGTCCTTGGTCACGACGGCGGTCTTGTGGACGGTGTCGGTGGTCTTGATGGCGATGGCGGCCTTCTCGCCGCCGTGCGCGGAGAGTTCGGCGGCGGCCTTCTCGACGCCCGGGAGGAGCTTGTCCATGGGGAGGAGGACGCCGATGAGGCCGGTGGAGGCGACGGCGACCTCGCCGGCGCCGACCTCGGTGCCCCGGGAGCTGAGGACCTCGGCGACCTTCTCGGCGGTGGCGTGGGTGTCCTGGAAGCCCTGCGGGCCGGTGCAGGCGTTGGCGCCGCCGGAGTTGAGGACGACGGCGGTCAGCTCGCCGTCGGCGAGGACCTGCTGGGACCAGACGACCGGGGCGGCCTTGACGCGGTTGGAGGTGAAGACTCCCGCGGCGGCGCGGCGCGGCCCGGTGTTGACCACGAGGGCCAGGTCCGGGTTGCCGTTCTGCTTGATCCCGGCGGCGATGCCCGCCGCCGTGAATCCCTGCGCTGCGGTGACGCTCATGGAGCGACTCCAATCGTGGAGAGTCCGGTGTCCTCGGGGAGGCCGAGGGCGATGTTCATGCTCTGCACCGCGCCGCCGGCGGTGCCCTTGGTGAGGTTGTCGATGGCGCTGATCGCGATGATCCGGTGCGCGTTCGCGTCGTACGCGACCTGGATGTGAACGGCGTTGGAACCGTGGACGGACGCCGTCGCGGGCCACTGCCCCTCGGGGAGGAGGTGGACGAACGGCTCGTCCGCGTACGCCTTCTCGTACGCGGCGCGGACGGCCTCGGCGGTCGTGCCGGGCTTCGCGGCGGCGGTGCAGGTGGCGAGGATGCCGCGGGGCATCGGCGCCAGGGTGGGGGTGAAGGAGACGGTGACCCGCTCGCCGGCCGGGCCGGAGAGGTTCTGGATCATCTCGGGGGTGTGCCGGTGGCCGCCGCCGACGCCGTACGGGGTCATGTTGCCCATGACCTCGCTGCCGAGCAGGTGCGGCTTGAGGGCCTTGCCGGCGCCGGAGGTGCCGGAGGCGGCGACGATCACGGCCTCGGGCTCGGCGAGCCCGCCCGCGTACGCCGGGAAGAGGGCGAGCGAGACGGCAGTGGGGTAGCAGCCGGGCACCGCGATGCGCTTGGACCCCTCCAGCGCGGCGCGGGCACCCGGCAGTTCCGGGAGGCCGTAGGGCCAGGTGCCGGCGTGCGGGGAGCCGTAGTACGTCTCCCAGTCGGCCGGGTCCTGCAGCCGGAAGTCGGCGCCCATGTCGACGACGAGGACGTCCGGTCCGAGCTGTTCGGCGACGGCGGCGGACTGGCCGTGCGGCAGGGCCAGGAAGACGACGTCGTGGTCGGCCAGCTCCTCGGCGGTGGTGGGCGCGAGGACGCGGTCGGCGAGCGGCAGCAGGTGCGGCTGGAGGCCGCCGAGCCTCTGTCCGGCGTTGGAGTGGCCGGTCAGGGTGCCGATCTCGACGTGGGGGTGCGCGAGGAGCAGGCGCAGGAGTTCCCCGCCCGCGTATCCGCTCGCGCCTGCGACTGCTGCTCGTACCGTCATCGAAACCCTCCTCATGGATGGCATGACTATACGGGGAGTCGCAGTTTTATGCAATGAGGCGGGGAGGGTGGCGCGGAACGCCCTGCGGTCCGGCTCGCGGAGCGCCCAACGGTCCGGCCCGCGACCCGTGCCGCGGTCCGTCTCGCGAATTTAGTAGCCATGGACATAGTAGCCATGTACGGTATGCGCCATGAGCAAGGGAACCCCGGGCCCCACGCCCGGCTTTCTGGTGTGGCGGCTCGCCAACAAGTGGCGGGTCGCGGTCGACCGCGCGCTGGCCCCGCTGGGCCTCACCCACGCGCAGTACTCGCTGCTGGCGTCGCTGCACGGCATGCGGCGGACCGGCGAGCGGCCCAGCCAGCGGCGGCTCGCCGACCACACCGGGATGGAGGCGCTGTACGTCTCGAAGCTCGCCCGCTCCCTGGAGGCGGCCGGCCTGATCACCCGGGAGCGGGACCCCCGCGACCCGCGGGCCGTGCAGCTCTCCCTCACGGACGAGGGGCGGACCGTCACCCGGCGGGCCGTCACCGTCGTCCAGGACCTGCTCCAGCAGCTCCTGGAACCGCTGGGCGGCCTCGACGCGGCGCGGACCCGCGCCTTCACCGAGGAGCTGACGGCGCTGCTCGACGTCCCCCTCGCTCCCTCCCCTCCCCGCGACACCGGCACCACCACCGACGAGACCACTCAGGGGGCCACACCATGACCACGCACCCGACGAACCGCACGACACCCGCGACCGCCGGCGCGCCCGCCGCCGACGCCCGCGCGCTCGGCCTGGCGCACTACGCCGCGCGGGGCGTCCTGGAACACGTCCTGGCCCGGCACGGCGTCACATTCCTCCAGCAGATCGCGCTGCGCACGGCCGTCACCGCCGAGACCACGCTGACCGGGGACGACCTCGTCGCCCGGGTCCGCGCGAGCGTCAAGGGCGACCCGGCCGACGCCCGCGCCGCCCTCGACGCCCTGCGGGACAAGGCCCTGCTCACCGCCGACGGACCCCGCCTGCTCCCCACCGACGCGGGCCGCGACCTGCTCGCCGCCGTCGCCACCGAGGCGGCCCCGCTGTCCGCCCGCGTCTGGGGCGGCATCCCGGCCGAGGATCTGGCCGCCGCCGGCCGCGTCCTCGCCCTGGTCACCGAACGCGCCGACCGGGTCCTCGCGGAACTGGAGCGCGCGGCGGCCGCCTGACGGCCCGCGGGACGGGGCGGCCTGACGGCCCGTCGGGGCGGGGTGGCCGGACGGCACGGCACGGCGCCGCCGCACCCGCCCGCTCACGCTCCCGGCCGGTCCGTGCCCGGAACTGTGGCCTCCGTCATGGCCGTCGGCGGGCCGCGGTGGTGAGGTCGGCGGATGACGATCCTCGCGCTGCTCGTCGCCGCGGTCCTCACCGCGGTCGGACTCACCGGGTACGGATGCGGACGGCTCGGTCGGGTCGGGGTGCGGCGGGCCGGGCGGCAGACGCTGCTGCGGTGCGGGGCGGCGCTGGCGGCGGCCGCCGCCGTCGCGCTGTACGCCTGGGGGCTGCTCGGCGTGGGACTCGCCGTGCTCGTCACGGACGACAGCGGCACCGACGCCTTCCCCCCGCGGCCCTGCCGGATCGCGGACGACCCACGGACCGCCGCCGACGTGGTGGGCCACCGGGTCACGTACCTGCCGCCCCGGTACCTCTGCCTGCGGGAGGACGGCGGCAGCCGGGCGACCGGCGACGGACCCGGTTACGTCGGCCCGGGAGCGCTCGCGCTCCTCGGGGTCGCCTTCGTCTGTCTGGTTCTCGCCGAGACCGGCAGGACGCCCGCCGCCCGGAAGACCTCCAGCGGCTGACCCAGCCGGGCCGCCAGCTCCAGCGTCTCGTCGAGCCCCGCGCCCGGCTCGGCCAGCACGGCCGCGGCCAGACCGTCCGGCGCCCCGCCGGCGGCCGACAGCGCCGCCCACTGCCGCCGGTCCAGCACCAGATACCGCAGCCCCCGCAGCTCACGGAGGACCGACGCGTCCGCGAGCGGCACCCCGCTCACGTCGAGCCCGCACAGACCGGGGACGGTACGCAGCGGAGCCAGGTCCACCGGCGCCGCGGCGCCCGTCAGCCGCAGCGCCCGCAGCCGGGGATGGCCCGTGAGCGGGGCCAGGCCGCCGCCGGTGCCGCTCAGGGCGGTGGTCAGCGACTCGACCGGCGCCGTCCGCAGCGGGGTCAGGTCCCCGGCCGCCGCGCCGCCGTACAGGGTCACCTGGCGCAGGGCCGGGGCGCCGGCGAGGGCGCCGAGGTCGACGGGGCCGTCGGTGTCACGCGCCTCCACCTCCTGGACGTCCGGGCCGGGCGGCTCCGCCACCGAGCCGGCGCGCGGCCGGTACGGGACGGTGGAGCTGAGCGTGCGGTCGAGCCAGACGCACCCGTCCTCGACCTCGTACGCGCCCCGCTCCAGCTCGGCGAGCGTCCACCTCAGCAGCGCCGTCACCGAGTCCGCGAGGTACGCGGCGCCGTGGGCGTGGTCGCGGCCGATGCCGATGACCTGCCCGGGTCTGCCGTGGCGGGCCGGGGCGAGGTCCACCGCACGGTAGTTGCCGTCCTCGTTGGTGAGGAACGGGACGCGGGTCGGGTCGCCGGTGCAGCGGCGCACCCGGCCGGGCGGGGCCGCGTCGAGGATCACCGCGTTCCAGCCGTGGCTCCAGCCCAGCCAGTCCGGCTCCCGCACGCGCGCGTGGACGGCGGTCATCGCGTCGAGGCTCAGCCAGCCCGCCTCGCCGAGGACGTCACGGTGCCGGCCGTCGACCAGGTCGCCGTCCGCGAGGGCGTACAGGGCCCGCAGGTCGGCGGGGAGCCGGGCGCCGAGGCGTCGCTCCGCCGCCGCGATCGCGTCCTCGCCCGCGGGCGCGGGCAGTCGCTCGGGGCCGCCCAGCAGATCGGCGCGCCGGGCCATGACGGTCCGGAAGAGCGCGACCGCCTCGTCGGGGTCGCCGGCCGGCACCGCCGTGCCGACGGCCTCCTCCCGGCCGGGCTCGGGCAGCCGGGCGCCGGGGCCGAGGACGATCCGGGCGGCGCCGTCGAGACCGGGCCCGGGCCCCGCGCCCGGGGCGACGACCAGGCGGTAGGCGCCGTCGGGCGTGAGCTCCAGCTCGGCGACGCTGCCGGCCGCCCCGGCAGGCCGCAGGGCCCGGGCGGGACCGGTGAGCCGGCGGTGCACCGTCCGCAGCGGCAGCCGCTGCCGGCCGCCGTCCGGGGTCGCGTACCCCCCGGCGCCCATCGAGAACGCGTGGTCGCTCTCCTGCCAGCCGAACTCCGCCCGCCGCCATCCCTCCGGCGCCGCCTCGGCGAACACCGCGACGATCTCCTCGACCGCCCGCTCCCGCTCCGTCATCCGGCCCCTCCCCCGTGTTCCGTGACCGTCCCTGTGTCGATCGTGGCACCCGGCACCGACAACGCCCGTCCGGCCCCCGTCACAACGGCCGCGACCCGCCCGTCAGGCAGGTGACGGAACCCGACGGGAAGCGAGAGAGAGCCCATGCACGAGGACGCTGTGGTGACCGCCCTGGGCGCGCGGTTCGACGCCGAGGAGGAACGGCTGCGGGGCGTCGCCCTGCGGCTCCTGGGCGCGGGGGCGGAGCGGGAGGCGGCGGCCGTCCTCGGCCGGGTCCGGGCCGGCCTCGGCGCGGACGCGCCCGCGGTGGTACGGCTCTGGCTGACGGCGCTGGTCGCCCGCGCGTGCCTGGACGCGGGCGGCCCCGCGCGCGGGGCGGAGGAGCCCGGCGGTCGGCGTCCGGGGCCCGGCGGGCCGCCGGGGGATCCGGATCGTCTGGACGAGACCGTCCTGCTGGGCTTCCTCGCCGTCCTGGACCGGCTCGACGCCCGCCGGCGGCTCGCGTACCTCCTCCACGACGTCTTCGGCCTGGCCCCCGGCGAGACGGCCCGCGTCACCGGCGGCACGCCCGCCGACGCCGTCCGCGGCGCCCGTGCGGTCCGCGAGCGGCTGCGGGGCGGCGGGGACGCGACCGGCCCGGGGCGGCTGCGGGAGGGCGCGGCCGGTCCCGGGCGGCGGCGGGCGGTCGCGGACGCCTTCCTGGCCGCCGCACGCGCGCGTGACGCCGCCGCGCTCGCCGCCCTGCTCGACCCGGAGGCCGTGGCGTACGGGGAGCGGGGCCCGGTGCACGGGGCCGCCGCCGTGGCGGTGGCCGCCGTGACGGCCCTGTCCCGGGTGCCCGGTGACGCCGTCCGGGCCGCGCTGGTCGACGGCGCGGTCGGGCTGGTGGCGTACGCGGCCGGACGCCCGGTCGGGGCGGTGGCGTTCGCCTTCCGCCGCGACCGGATCGCCGCCCTCGACATCACCACGGACCCGGCCGGGCTCCGCGCCCTGGACCTGGTGTTCCCGGACGCGTGACGGACGGGCCTACCCTCCGGAGCGTCCCCCGGCCTCCGTCAGCGTCTGACCGCGCGGAGGATCACGAACTTCGGGTCGCTCGCGACGAGTTCGCTGTTGCCGAAGATGCGGCGGAGGGTGACGTGATAGCCGAGATGGCGGTTGCCGACGACCCACAGTTCGCCGCCGGGCCGGAGCGCACGCCGGGCGTCGGTGAACATCCGGCGGGCGGTGCGGTCGGTGGTGGCCTGGTGGCTGTGGAAGGGCGGGTTGTTGAGGACGAGGTCGAGGGAGCCGGCGGGGACGTCCGCGAGCCCGTCGCCGACGGTGAACTCCGCCTTGCGGTCCTCGCCCGCGTGGGTGCGGAAGTTCTCCTCGGCGGAGGCGACGGCCTGGTACGACTCGTCGGTGAAGAGCAGTTCGGCGCCGGGTTCGGCGAGGGCGACCGCGAGGCCGACGACGCCGTTGCCGCAGCCGAGGTCGGCCACGCGCGCGTGCCCGAGGCCGCGCGGCAGGTGGGCCAGGAGGAAGCGGGTGCCGATGTCGAGGCGGTCGGCGCAGAAGACGCCCGCCTGGTTGGCGATCGTGCGTCCGGCGAGCGCGGGCGCGGGGGTGTCGGCCGGGAGGGCGTACCGGAGGGGCCAGGGGTTCGGTCCGGGCGCGGCGGCCGGGTCGGGGGTGGTGTGGATCAGCCGGGCCTTCCGCACCGCGAGGGAGGTGCGGGTGGGGCCGAGGATCCGCTCGAAGAGGGTCAGCGTGGAGGTGTGGATCTCCTTGACCATGCCGGTGCCGGCGATCACCGTGTCCGCGTGGACGGCGGGCGCGAGCCGGTGCAGCTGGTCCTCCAGGAGCGCGAGGCTCTTGGGGACGCGGACGAGGAGGACGTCGATCCGCTCGGGCGGCGGGTCCTGGGTGGTGAGGAGCCGGACGGCGCCGGGGGCGGCCCCGGCGCGCGCGAGGTTGGTCCGGGTGGCCTCGCGGCCGAGGTACGAGTCGGAGATCTGGACGATCCGGCCGGCCCCGGCGGTGTGGAGCGCGGTGACGAGCGCGCCCCAGCGGTCGCCGAGGACGGCGACGGTGCCGGAGAGGTCGGTGCCGCTGTCGGCGAGGTGGTCCAGCAGGTACGCGTCGGCCGCGTCCCAGGCGCGCAGCGGGTCGCGCGGGTCCTCGGGGTGGCGGGTGAGGGTGACGTCGCCCCATGGCGTGGTCAGACGGTTCATCGTGCCCCCAGGCTAGCCGCTCCGTCCCGGCCCGCCGGTCCGGCCGGGGCGCGGGGCCGGGGCGGGGCGGGCGCTCAGCGGAGGGCCGGGGCGTCCAGGTGGAGGTGCCAGGCGCCGGGGCGGCCGGTGAGGGTGACGGTGGAGAGGGGGCGGACGTCGACGCTCCAGTAGGTGGCGGGTGCGGCCCGGAGGGCGTAGACGAGGGCGGCGCGGACGACGGACGGTTCGGCGACGGCGACCGCGGTGACGTCGCCGCCGGACGGGTCGCCGCAGGGGCGGGTGTCGAGCCAGCCGCCGATGCGGGAGATGAAGGCGAGGAGGGGTTCGCCGCCGTGCGGGGCGGAGCGGGCGTCGGAGAGCCAGGCGTCGACGGCGGCCGGTTCGAGGGCGGCGACCTCGGCGAGGGTGAGCCCGCGCCAGCGGCCCATGTCGCAGTCGCGGAGGGCGGGCTGGGCGAGCGGGGCGTAGCCGAGGGCGGCGCCGGTGGCGCGGCTGCGGCGGGTGGGCGAGCAGTAGCGGAGTTCGGCCGCGCCGAGCGGGAGGAGCGCGGGCGCGGCGTGCTGGACCTCGTACCATCCGGCCTCGTCGAGCGGCCGGTCGTCGTCGAAGCGTTCGGCGAGCAGGGAGGAGCTGCGTGCCGCCGCCACCAGCGTGACCCGGAGACCCATGGCCGCGATCGTGAGGCCGGTGGGGCGCGGGGTCAAGGGGTGCGGCGCGGGAACGGCACGGCGCGGGTTCAGTCCTGTCCGAGAGACATCCACATGTCCGGATTCTTCAGCGGTGCGAAGCCGGCCTTGGCGTAGAGGTCGTGGGCGTCGGCGGTGACGAGCGAGATGCGGCGGAGCCCGTACGGCTCCAGGTGGTCGCGGACGGCGGTGACGAGGGCGGTGCCGAGGCCGGTGCCGCGGGCGGGGCGGTCGACGTAGACGTCGCAGAGCCAGGCGAAGGTGGCGCGGTCGGTGATCACGCGGGCGTACGCGGCGATGGCGCCGGTGTCGCGGTGGTAGGCACCGAAGTTGAGGGAGCCGGCGATGGCGGCGTCCTGCTTCTCCCGGGTCCGGCCGAGGGCCCAGTAGGCGTCGGTGGAGAGCCAGTGGTGGACGCGGGCGGCGTCCAGGCGGTCGGAGTCGGCGGAGATCTCGTACGGCCCGTGGAGGGCGACGGCGGTGGGGGCGGTCTCGGTCATGGCCGGAGGATGCCAAAGCCGGGGCGGGGTGTCAGGCGGGTTTCCGGGCCGGCGCGGGCCGTGGCGGCTCGACGGTGGCGCGCGCGGCGGTGGCGGCGCGGCCCGGAGGCGCCTCGTGTCACGCCAGGAGTTCGTCCATCGCCGTGCGGAGCCTGCGGACGCCCTCGGCGATCTCCGTGGGGCCCGCGACGCCCGCGAAGCTCAGCCGGATGTGGCCGGCCGGGGGTTCCGCGCAGAAGTACGGCCGTCCGGGCGCGGCGGTGACGCCGGCGCGGAGGGCGGCGGCGAGGAGGGTGGACTCGGGGAGCGCGTCGGGGAGCCGGAGCCAGAGGTGGTAGCCGCCGGACGGCACGTGGGGCAGGGCGAGTTCGGGGAGGCGGAGGGCGACGGCGGCGGTGAGCGCGTCGCGGCGGGCCTTCAGCTCCTGGGAGACGGTCCGCAGATGGCGCGGCCAGGCCGGGGAGCCGACGAGTTCGAGGGCCGCCTCCTGGAGGGGGCGGGGGACGAAGAAGCTGTCGACGACCTGGATGGCGCGGAGGCGTTCGAGGACGGGGCCGCGGGCGGCCAGGGCGCCGACCCGCAGGCTCGCCGACGTGATCTTGGTGAGGGAGCAGACGTGGACGACGACGCCGTCGGGGTCGTCGGCGGCGAGCGGCGGCGGCAGCGGCCCGGCGTCCTCGTGGACGAGCCGGCGGGCGAAGTCGTCCTCGACGACGAAGGCCCCGGCGGCGCGGGCGATGCGGACGACCTCGCGGCGGCGGTCGGGCGGCAGGAGGGCGCCGGTGGGGTTCTGGAAGAGCGGCTGGCAGACGAGGACGCGGGCGCCGGTCGCGCGGAAGGCGGCTTCGAGGAGGTCGGGGCGGATGCCGTCGGCGTCGGTGGGGACGGGGACCGGGCGGAGCCCGGAGGCGCAGGCGACGGCGAGCATGCCGGGGTACGTGGGCGACTCGACGAGCACGGGCGTGCCGGGCGCGGTGAGCGCGCGCAGGGCGGTGGTGAGGGCGGACTGGCCGCCGGCGGTGATGAGGATCTCGGCGCCGGTGACGCCGCCGCCGATCTCGCGGGCGAACCACTCGCGCAGCTCGGTGAGGCCGTCGGTGGGCGGGCGGCCCCAGGCGCCGGGCCGGCGGCCGGCCCGGGCGAGGGCGGCGGAGAGGGCCCGCTCCGGCTGGAGCGACGGGTGGAGGTAGCCGCCGTTGAACTCGATGACGCCGGGCGGGGGCGCGGCGAGGGTGACGAGGACACCGGAGGCGTCGACGGCACGCGGGACGAGTTCGGTGGCGGCGTCGGCGCTGAGCGCGAGTTCCTGCCAGGAGGTGTCGCCGGCGGCGGCCGGGGCGCGGGTCTCGGCGCGGTAGGCGCCGGCGCCGGGGCGGGTGACGACCAGTCCCTCGGCGGCGAGCTGGGCGAGGGCGCGGCTGACGGTCACCGGGGAGACGCGGTAGCGGTCGACGAGGGCGCGACTCGACGGCAGCTTTCCACCGGGAGAGTAGCGGTCGAGCTCCGCTCTCAGGGATTTCGCCAGTTCGGCCACACTGCTACGCTCATGCATGAGAGCACAGAATAGCGCTACTGCCCCGAAGACGATAGCGGTCGACGCGACGATGTCCGGCACCTCGACCGCCTCGACCGCCTCGTCCGGCTCGCCCGTCCCGGCCGTTCCGCTCCAGGGCACCCTGCTCGCCCTCCTCGGCGTGGTCGCCTTCTCGCTGACCTTCCCGTCGACGGTCTGGGGCCTGGAGAGCTTCGGCCCGTGGTCGCTGGTCGCCGTCCGCTCCACGCTCGCCGCGGCCATCGCCGGGGCCTTCCTGCTCGCCGGCCGCGTCCCGCTGCCGGACCGGCGCCACTGGGCCGGGCTCGCGGTCGTCGCGGGCGGTGTGGTGGTGGGCTTCCCGCTGCTGACGACGCTCGCCCTCCAGACCTCGACGACCTCGCACGCGGCCGTCGTCGTCGGCCTGCTGCCGCTCACCACGGCCGTCTTCGCCGCCGTGCGGACCGGCCGCCGCCCGTCGCGCACCTTCTGGTTCGCGGCGGTCTCCGGCGCCGCCGTCGTCATCGCCTTCACGGTCCAGCAGAGCGGCGGCGCCGTCTCCGCCGGCGACCTCTACCTCTTCGGCGCGCTGCTGGTGTGCGCCGCCGGCTACACCGAGGGCGGCCGGCTCGCCCGGCTGATGCCGGGCTGGCAGGTCATCGGCTGGGCGCTGGTGTTCTGCCTGCCGCTGATGGTCCCGGCCTCGGCGGTGGCGCTCGCCCTCGAACCGGTGCACCTCACCGCCCACGGCGTGATCGGCCTGCTCTGGGTGGCCGCCGGCTCCACCTTCTTCGGCCTGTACGTCTGGTACCGGGGCATGGCGGCGATCGGCATCCCGCGCGCCAGCCAGCTCCAGCTCGCCCAGCCGCTGCTGACGCTGTTCTGGTCGGTCTTCCTGCTCGGCGAGACCCTGCCGCTGGCCGCGCCGGTCGCGGCGGCCGGCGTGCTGGTCTGCATCGCGGTGACCCAGCGGGCGAAGAGCTGACCCGGAAGGCGGCGCCCCGGCGTGACCTGGGTCACAATGGCAGGCAGAGGCCGTTACGCGCGCGAGGGAGGTCCCGCGATGCAGGCGAGTGTGGGCGACAAGCTACTGGTGCACGGCCGGACCGTCGGTCAGCACGACCGCACGGCCGAGGTCCTGGAGGTGATGGGGGACAACGGCACTCCCCCGTACCGGGTCAAGTTCGACGACGACGGTCACGAGTCCCTGATGTCGCCGGGCCCCGACACGGTCGTCCGCCACCCGGGGCAGTCGCACGGGGCGGCGGGCCACTGACCACTGCGGCGCCCCAGGTCCGCCGAGGCGCCCCGGGACCGCCGAGCCCCGAGGCGCCCCGGGACGACTGAGCCCCGAGGCGCCCCAGGTCCGCGGAGCGGCTAGGCGTCGCCGGGCCGGCGTGGCGGCCGGGCCCGGGTCGGGTAGTGGTCGGCCACGACGGCGGCGAGGGCGCCGATGCGGTCCTCCGTGACCTCCTTCGCCGCGAAGAAGCAGTGCCCGCCGACCCCCGGCCGTTCCGCCGCCAGCGCGAGGTGCCGGGACAGCTCCTTCGGGTCCTGCCACGCCTCGGGCTGGGCGGGATCGCCCGCCTTGTACAGGGCCTCGCCGATGTACAGGTCCACCCCCGTCCCCCGTACCGCCGCGTTCCACCAGTCGAGGAGCGTGGCGTAGTCGGTGGCGGAGTGGCCGATGTGCCAGTACAGCTGCGGCACCACGTGGTCGATCCAGCCCTCCGCGACCCACTTGCGGGTGTCCGCGTACAGGTCGTCGTAGGTGCCCACGCCGGCCCGGGTGTCCGAGCCCTCGGGGTCGTCGGCGATGTTCCGCCACACCCCGAACGGGCTGATCCCGAACGCCACCCCCGGCTTGACCTCCTTGATCCGGGCCGCCATCTCCGAGACCAGCAGGTCGGTGTTGTGCCGCCGCCAGTCCGCCCGGTCCGGGAAGTCCGCGCCGTAGCGGGCGTACGTCTCGTCGTCCGCGAAGCTCTCCCCCGCCACCGGGTACGGGTAGAAGTAGTCGTCCCAGTGGACGGCGTCGACGTCGTAGCGGCGCACCGCGTCGAGCATGGCGTCCTGGACGAAGCGCCTGACCTCGGGCAGCCCCGGGTCGTAGAACAGCTTCCCGCCGTACGGGATCGTCCACTCGGGGTGCCGCCGGGCCGGGTGGGAGGCGGCGAGCCGGGACGGGTCGGTGTGGTTCGCCACCCGGTACGGGTTGAACCAGGCGTGCAGCTCCAGTCCCCGCGCGTGCGCCTCGGCGACCGCCGCGCCCAGCGGGTCCCAGCCGGGGTCCCGACCCTGCGTGCCGGTGAGGCACTGCGCCCAGGGTTCGTGAGGCGAAGGCCACAGCGCGTCGGCCGTCGGCCGCACCTGGAGGACGACCGTGTTCAGCCGGCGCTCCACCGCCCGGTCGAGGTGGGCCAGGAGCTCGGCGCGCTGCGCGTCGGCGGTGAGCCCGGGCCGGGACGGCCAGTCCCGGTTGGCGACGGTCGCCACCCACATGCCCCGGAAACCGCCGGAACGCGCGGCCTCCGCCTCCGCGCGCCCCGCCGTCGCGGGGCGCCGCACCGCGGCGCCGGAGGCGCCCGGGCCCACGACGGCGCATGCCGCTCCCATGGCGGTCGTCACAAACCCTCTTCTCCCGATAGGCCGCACTTGTACCCCTCAGCTGTCGGATACCTCACACCCGCAGGGACAGCATGCCCGCTCCGACCGATCGATCATCGCGCGAATCGGAGTAACGTCAGGGGGTCGAGGCGTGCGCACCGGAATCACACGGGGGCCCGCCGCCAGAGAAGAGCGAAAGGCACGAGGTGACGGACTCCATGGCCGACATTGAGCGCGTCGGAGTGGTGGGCTGCGGCCAGATGGGCGCGGGCATCGCAGAGGTGTGTGCCCGGAGCGGCCTTGAGGTGAAGGTGGCCGAGACCACCGGCGAGGCCCTGGAGATCGGCCGTACCCGGCTGCTGAACTCGCTGACCAAGGCCGCCGAACGCGGCAAGATCAGCGAGGAGGAGCGGGACGCCGCCCTGTCCCGGCTGAGCTTCACGACCGACCTGGGCGAGTTCGCCGACCGCGACCTCGTCATCGAGGCCGTCGTCGAGAACGAGCAGGTCAAGACCGAGATCTTCCAGGTGCTCGACCAGGTCCTGACCCGGCCCGACGCCATCCTGGCCTCCAACACCTCCTCCATCCCGCTGGTGAAGCTGGCCGTGGCGACCTCGCGCCCCGACCACGTCATCGGCATCCACTTCTTCAACCCGGCCCCGGTGCAGAAGCTGGTCGAGCTGATCCCCGCCCTCACCACCTCCGAGGGCACGATCAGCCGGGCGCAGGCCTTCGCCGAGAAGACGCTCGGCAAGCACGCGATCCGCGCCCAGGACCGCTCCGGCTTCATCGTGAACGCCCTGCTCGTGCCGTACCTGCTCTCCGCCATCCGGATGTTCGAGTCCGGCATCGCGAGCCGCGAGGACATCGACAACGGCATGGAGTTCGGCTGCGCCCACCCCATGGGCCCGCTGAAGCTCTCGGACCTCATCGGCCTCGACACCATCGCGTCCATCGCCGACTCGATGTACTCCGAGTTCAAGGAGCCGCTGTACGCCGCTCCCCCGCTGCTCCAGCGGATGGTGGACGCGGGCCGGCTGGGCCGCAAGACGGGCTCCGGCTTCTACGTCTACGCCTGATTCCCGGCGCCGCTCCCGGCGCCCCCCTGATTGTCGCTCTCCGCGACCGGAACGGCCCGTACTCCCGCACAGGTACGGGCCGTTCGCCTTTCCCCGTCATGCGCCGCGGGTCAGCTTTCCCCCGTCATGCGCCGCAGGTCAGCCGAGCCGCAGGTGACGGAGCATCAGCAGCCCCGCCGCCATGTTCGCCGCCGGGATCTGTCCGCGGGTGATCAGCTCCGGGACCTCCTTCAGCGGCACCCAGGCGCGCCGCGAGGACTCGAAGCCGTCGGCCGGCGGGCCGGTCCAGGTGGCCCGGTCCGTCCAGTAGAGGTGGTGCCGGGCGTCGCTGAGCCCGTTGGACGGCTCGACGGTGAGGAGCGGGCGCAGCGGCCCCGGCCGCCAGCCGGTCTCCTCCTCCATCTCGCGGGCGGCGGCGGCCTCGGGGGTCTCGCCGTCCTCGACGACGCCGGCGGCCAGCTCCCAGCCCCAGCTGTCGGTGATGAAGCGGTGGCGCCAGAGCATGAGGACCTCGTCGGCGTCGTTGACGACGGTCGCGACGGCGACGGGGCGGAGCCGGATCAGATAGTGGTCGAGGTGGCGGCCGTCCGGAAGTTCGACGTCCGCGAGATTGACCCGGAACCAGCGGTTCTCATAGACGGAGTGCTCACTCAGTTTCGTCCACTGCACGTTCTTGCCACCTTCCGACTGGTAGGCGCGTGTTCGGTGGCAATATCGCACCAGTTCGACGGTCAGAGCGGAACGCGCAACGCTCCGTCGATCAGCTCCGCCGCCTCCCGCGCGTCCCCCGCGTCACAGGCGAGCAGGTGCTCCCGGGCCTGCCGCAGCCGGTCCCGCAGCCGCCGCGACTCCATCCCGCGCGCCCGCTCGGTCATCTCGACCGCCGTGCGCGCGGCCGAGTCCGCCTCGCCCTGCCGCAGTTCGACCTGGCAGAGCAGCGCCAGCCGGTGCACCCGGCCCCGGTCGTGCGAGGGCGCCCCCGCCGCCCGCGCCGCCTGCTCGTACGCCCCCGCGAGATCACCCAGACTGAGGAGCGCCTCCGCGACCTGGACGTTGACGAGCCCCGGCTGGACGTACCCGGTCTCGGCCGGCTCCGCCGCCGGCGCGATCCGCTCCGCCGCCGCCTCGGCCCGCCGGATGCAGTCGAGCGCCGGCCGGCCCTCGCCGAGCCGGGCGTACGCCTTCGCCTGCATCGCCGTCAGATCGGCCGCCAGCGCCGGGCTGATGGTCCCGTCGGCCGCCCGCAGCGCCGCCTCCGCGAAGGCCACCGCCTGCCGGAACTCCCCGAGCAGCAGGCACTGGTTGACCATCAGCGCGATCACGTACGCCCCGAACGCCCGGTCGCCGCTGGCCTTCGCCAGCCGCAGCGCCTGCTGGAAGTAGCGCTGCGCGAGGCCGTGCGCGTCGGCGTCGTAGGCGCAGATCCCGGCCACCGCCACCAGTCCCCCGGTGGCCCGGTGCAGCGAGCGCCCCAGGGCGTCGCTGTAGGAGCCGCGCAGCCGGGGCGCGGCCTCGGTGGTCAGGAACCCGACGATCCGGGCGCGGGTCGCGATGCCGCCGGCCTTCCGGTACATCTGCTCGTAGTGCGCGCGGGCCGCGCTCAGCAGGGCGATGTCGGCGGGCTCCACCCGGGTCAGACCGGTCCGGGACACGTCGGTGTCCTCCGGCGGGTTCTCCCACTCCCACACCGGCATCACGGCCGGCGTGCCGGTCACCGCCGGGGCGGCGGCCAGGTACGGGCGCTGCTGCTCGTCCGACCGCCACAGCGCGGTGGCCCGGTCGACGAAGCCGGACAGCGGGGTGCCGGGCGCGGGCGCGCCGCCCGCGGGCACGCCGAGCCCAATGTCGTCGAGGCCCACGGGCCGGCCCAGCCGGGCCGCGAGCACCTCGCAGATCAGGTCGGGCACCTGGCCGCGCGGGCGCTGGCCCTTCAGCCACCGTGCCACGGCGGTGTGTTCGTAACGCAGGGCAAGGCCCCTGGCCCGTCCGGCCCGGTTCACACGGTCGGCGAGCCCGGCGTGGGAGACGCCCGCCTCGTCCAGGAGGGCGTCGAGCAGGGTGTTGGGCTGCATGACCCCTCCGGTCGCTCGGTGAACTCAGCGTAGCGGTGGCTGAATTCGTCCGGTGCGCTTTCGCACGGGGTGTGAAGGAAGTGCCCGTCGTTCCGGCCCGTGCGCGCTCCCGCCGGCGGAGCCGTACCGCTTGACTGGGCTTCTCGCCGACCGGCGAGAACGACCGGGCCGCCGGCTCCCCCTCGTACAGTGCGGTCGCCCGGTCCCGCGCCGCCCGCCCCGCCGATCTGCCCGACACTCCGTGGCGGGGCGGGCGGCGCCCGTGCCCCCGGACCCTCCGCTCAGCAGTGGGTGGAGGGAGCGGGCCGGGGACGGCGCAGCCCGGGTTCGGCGGGCTGCGCCGGCACCCGGACGCGGTCGTTGCGGACGACGAGCAGGGCCACGTCGTCGTCGAGCCGGCCGCCGGTGTGCCGCAGCAGCGCCTCGTGCGTCTGCCGGACGACGGTGCGGGGCGCCCGTCCGGCGCTCCGGGCGAGCGCCGCTTCGAGGGCGAAGAACCGGCCGCGTCCGTCGCGGGCCTCCTCCGCCCCGTCGGTGTGCAGCACCAGCGTCTCGCCGGGCAGCAGCCGGGCGGCGGTGTACGGGACGAGCGCGGCCGGCAGCGGCAGGACGCCGAGCGGCGGCAGCGGCTCGCCCACCGGCAGCCGCTCCACCCGGGTGCCGAGCCGGTACGGGGCGGGGTGGCCGCAGTCGAGGACGGCGAGCCGCCCGTCGGACCGGACCTCCAGGAGCAGCAGCGTCACGAACTCCTCGGCCGCCGGGTGCTCGGGCTCTCCCCCGCCGCCCGCCGGGTGCTCGTCGCGGGCCCGGTCCCGCAGATGGCGCTGGAGCGCCCGCTCCAGCCGCCGCAGCACGCCGCCGAGTTCGGCCTCGTCGTGGGCGGCCTCGCGGAAGCTGCCCAGCACGGCGACGACGGCGCCGAGCGCGGCCAGCCCGTGGCCCCGCACGTCCCCGACGAGGATCCGCACCCCGTACGGCGTGGCCACCGCCTCGTACAGGTCGCCGCCCACCGAGGCGCCGCGGGTGGCGGACAACTGCCCGGCGGCCAGGGCGAGTCCGTCGAGCCGGGCGGGCGGCGGACGCAGCAGCACCTGCTGGGTGGCCTCGGCGACGGCCCGCACCCGCGCCAGCTCGCGCCGCAGCTGCCACCGCACCCCGAGGACGAGCCCGGTGCCGACCGTCAGGAACACGATGCTGGTCGCGATCCGCATCGGCAGCCCGGGCTGCCGGGCCAGCGGACAGCCGAACTTCCACGCCACGGCCACCGCGCCCCAGCCGAGGGGCAGCGCGATCGGGGCCGACCGGCGGAGCCGGGAGCCGACGGCGGCGCCCAGGGGCCCCGTACGGCGGTGGTCGTCACGGCTGGTACGGATCATGTACGGCCCTTCCCGAGCCCCGACAGCGCCCGAAGGCCCTGCGGCACACAGGTCCGCCCCTGTGGCCGCGTCGATTCTGCCGACCGTACGGACCACGGGGGAACACCCCCCACCGATCTCACCCGAAGGAGTGACCACCCCCCACCCGCCACCCCACGCCGGCCCCGCGCCACGCGTACGGCCGGCCGACCGTCGCGGGCCCGTACGAGCCCGGCGGCCCCGGAAACGGCGGAGGGCCGCCCCGGGAGGGGGTCCCGGGGCGGCCCTTCGTGGGGAGCGGTCAGGCGCCGCGGAGGACGGCGCCGGTGTGCTCGGCGGCCAGGGCGACCGCGGCGTCGCGGGCGGCGGTGGCCTCCTCGACGGTGAGGGTGCGGTCCGGGGCGCGGAACTTCAGCGCGTACGCCAGGGACTTCTTGCCCTCGCCGACCTGGTCGCCGGTGTAGACGTCGAACAGGCGGATGGACTCCAGGAGTTCGCCCGCGCCGCCGGTCAGGTAGTACTCGACCGCGGCGGACGGCACCGACGCGTCGACGACGAGGGCCACGTCCTGGGTGGCGACCGGGAAGGCCGAGATGCGCGGGGCCTTCACCAGGGCGCCGCTCGCGCGCTCCAGGACGTCCAGGTCGATCTCCATCGCGCAGGTGCGGGCCGGGAGGCCCAGCGCCTTGACGACGCGCGGGTGGAGCTCGCCGCCGTGGCCGGCCAGGGTCTTGACCCCGTCGACCATGACGTGGAAGGCGGCGCAGCGGCCCGGGTGCCACGGGGCGTGCTGGTCGGCGTCGATCAGCAGCTCCGCGCCGGCCTCGGCGGCGATCAGGCGGGCGGCCTGGATCGCGTCGGCCCAGTCGGCCGGGCGGCCCTTGCCCCACCAGCCGGACTGCTCGCGGGCGCCGGCGAGGACGACGGCGGCGCGGCGCGGCTGCGCGGGCAGCGCGGCGTTGACGCCGGCGATCTCCTCGTCGGTGGGACGGCGGTCCACCGGCAGGCGGACCGCGACCTTCGGCTCGCCCTCGGGCCGGAAGACCAGACCGGTCTCGAAGAGCGCGAGGTCGTGGCTGCCGCGGCTGTCGTTGCGGCGGAGCGCGCCGAGCAGACCGGGGAGCAGCGTGGTGCGGAGCGCGGGCTCCTCGTCGGAGAGCGGGTTGACGAGGGTGACGGCCGTGCGGCGGGCGTCGTCCGCGTCGAGGCCGAGCTGGTCGAGGACCTGCTGCCCCATGAAGGGGTAGTTCAGGGCCTCGACGTAGCCGGCGCCGGCGAGGGCGCGGCCGATCCGGCGGTGGACGCGCTGGCGCTCGGTGAGGCCGCGGCCGGCCGGGGGCTTCGGCAGCGTGGAGGGCAGGTTCTCGTAGCCCTCCAGCCGGATGACCTCCTCGGCGAGGTCGTTCGGCTCGCTGAGGTCGGGGCGCCACGAGGGCACGGTGACGACGAGCTCGTCCTGGCCGTAGACGTCGCAGCCGACCTCCTGGAGGCGGCGGACGACGGTCTCGCGGCCGTAGTCCACACCCGCGACCTTGTCGGGGTGGTTCGCCGGCATGGTGATGGTGCGCGGCGCGGACGGGGCGGAGATCTCGGTGACGCCGGCCTCGGCGGTGCCGCCCGCGAGCAGCACCAGCAGGTCGACGCAGCGCTGGGCGGCGGCGGCCGCGGCCTGCGGGTCGACGCCGCGCTCGAAGCGCTTGGACGCCTCGGAGGACAGCTTGTGGCGGCGGGCCGTGCGGGCGATCGAGATCGCGTCGAAGTGCGCGGCCTCGATGACGACCTCGGTGGTCGCCCCGGCCGCGTCGGCGTGGTCCGCGATCTCGGTGTCGGCGCCGCCCATGACGCCCGCGATGCCGATGGGGCCGCGGTTGTCGGTGATGACCAGGTCGGCGGCGTCGAGGACGCGGACCGTGCCGTCGAGGGTGGTGATCTTCTCGCCGGCCTCGGCGCGGCGGACCCCGACGGGGCCGTCGAGCCGGGTGCGGTCGTAGGCGTGCAGCGGCTGGCCGAGCTCCAGCATCACGTAGTTGGTGATGTCGACGGCGAGCGAGATCGGGCGCATGCCGGCCTTCTGGAGGCGGCGCTGCAGCCAGATCGGCGACCGGGCCTCGGGGTCGAGGCCGACCACGGTGCGGGCGGTGAAGCGGTCGCAGCCGATGGGGTCGGCGATCTGGACCGGGTAGCCGTACGAGTTCGGCGCGGGCACGTCGAGGAGCGCCGGGTCGCGCAGCGGCAGCCCGTACGCGATGGCGGCCTCGCGGGCGACGCCGCGCATCGAGAGGCAGTAGCCGCGGTCCGGGGTGACGGCGATGTCGAGGACCTCGTCGTACAGCTCCAGGAGGGCGGTGGCGTCGAGGCCGACCTCGTGCTCCGGCGGCAGGACGATGATCCCGTGGTTCGGGTCCTCGCCCATGCCCAGCTCCTCGCTGGAGCAGATCATGCCGCGCGAGACCTTGCCGTAGGTCTTGCGCTCGGCGATGCGGAAGTCGCCGGGGAGGACGGCGCCGGGGAGGGCCACGACGACCTTGTCGCCGACGGCGAAGTTCCGGGCGCCGCAGATGATCTCCTGGGGCTCGCCGGTGCCGTTGGCGGAGCCGACGTCGACGGTGCAGAAGCGGATGGGCTTCTTGAACTCCGTCAGCTCCTCGATGGTGAGGACCTTGCCGACCACCAGCGGGCCGGTGAGGCCGGCGCCGAGCTGCTCGACGGTCTCGACCTCGAGGCCGGCGGTGATGAGCTTGGCCTGGACGTCGCGGCCGGTCTCCGTCGCCGGCAGGTCGACGTACTCCCGCAGCCAAGAAAGCGGGACCCGCATCAGATCTCCATCCCGAACGGCCGGGTGAACCGGACGTCACCCTCGACCATGTCTCGCATGTCTTCCACGTTGTGCCGGAACATCAGCATCCGCTCGATGCCGAAGCCGAAGGCGAAGCCGCTGTACTTCTCCGGGTCGACGCCGCAGGCGATGAGCACCTTCGGGTTGACCATGCCGCAGCCGCCGAGCTCGATCCAGCCCTCGCTGCCGCAGGTGCGGCAGGGGCGGTCGGGGTTGCCGACGGACTCGCCGCGGCAGACGTAGCAGAGCATGTCCATCTCGGCGGACGGCTCGGTGAACGGGAAGAAGTTCGGGCGGAGCCGGGTCTTCATGTCCGAGCCGAAGAGCGCCTGGACCATGTGGTCGAGGGTGCCCTTGAGGTCGGCCATGGTGAGGCCCTGGTCCACGGCGAGCAGCTCGATCTGGTGGAACACCGGGGTGTGCGTGGCGTCGAGCTCGTCGGTGCGGTACACGCGGCCGGGGCACACCACGTAGACCGGGGGCTCCCGGTCGATGAGGGTGCGGGCCTGGACCGGCGAGGTGTGGGTGCGGAGCACGACACCGGACTCGTCGCCCGTGGTGCCCTCCGGACCCTGGACGAAGAAGGTGTCCTGCATCTGCCGCGCCGGGTGGTCCGGCACGAAGTTGAGCGCGTCGAAGTTGAACCACTCCGCCTCGACCTCGGGGCCTTCGGCGACCTCGTAGCCCATCGAGACGAAGACGTCGGCGACGCGCTCCATCAGCGTGGTCAGCGGGTGGCGCGCGCCGGCCGGGATCCGGTCGTACGGCAGGGTGACGTCGACGGCCTCCTCGACGAGGACGCGGGCGTCCCGCTCGGCCTCCAGCTCGGCCTGGCGGGCGGCGAGCGCCTTGGAGACGGCGCCGCGGGCCTGGCCGACGAGCTTGCCGGCCGCGGCCTTGGCCTGCGGGGGCAGTGCGCCGATCTCGCGGTTGGCGAGGGCCAGCGGCGAGGTGCCGCCGGTGTGCGCGGTCTTGGCGTGCGCGAGCGCGTCGAGGTCTCCGGCGGCGGCGAAGGCGGCGAGCGCCTCGTCCCGCATGCGCTCGATCTCTTCCGGTTTCAAGGCCTCGACCTCGACCGGGTCGTACGACTTATTGGGTGCCGACATCTCTTCCCGTGCTTCCGTGTGGGCTTGGCTGGGGCGACCCCGGTTCGACGACAGACGACAAGGGCGCAAACGTGCCAAAGGTCGAGTCTAACGGGGTGGGGACACGCTGATGAGCCCGTGGGGGCCCCGGTGGCTCTCGGTCCCGTCAGGTCTCGGTGGGTCAGACGTCAGACGAGATGGGCCGGGGCGCCGACGGGCAGGATAAATCGGAACTCGGCGCCGCCGCGCGGGCCGCGTCCGACGGTGATGGAGCCGCCGTGGGCCTCGACGAGGCCCTTGACGATGTAGAGCCCGAGTCCGGTGCCGCCGCGTTTGCTGCCGCGCCAGAAGCGGGTGAAGACGCGGTTCATGGACTCCTCGGGGATGCCCGGGCCCTCGTCGCTCACGGTGACCTCCGTCCCCTCCTCGCCGGTGCCGTCGGTGCCCGCGGTGCGGGGCGCCACCTCGATGGTGACGGTTCCGGCGCCGTGGCGCACCGCGTTTTCCAGGAGGTTGCCGAGGATCTGGTCGATCTTGTCGGGGTCGGCCCAGAGCGCGGGCAGTCCGGGACGGGTCCGGACGAAGAAGCGGTCGGGCGGCTGGCCGCCGGTGGTGTGGGCCTGGACGTGCCGGGAGATGGCGGCGGCGATGTCGACGGGCTGGCGGCGGACCTCCAGCCGGCCGGAGTCGATCCGGGAGATGTCGAGGAGTTCGGCGATGAGCCGTTTGATGCGGCCGGCGTCGGCGTCGACGGTCTCCAGCATGAGCCGCTTCTGCTCGTCGGTGAACCGCTCCCACTTGCTGAGGAGGGTGGCGGTGAAGCCCTTCACGGAGGTGAGCGGGGAGCGCAGCTCGTGGGCGACGGTGGCGATGAGCTCGGCGTGGCTGCGTTCGGAGCGGCGGCGGGCCTCGGTGCCGCGCAGCGAGACGACGACCCGGCGGACGGGGCCGGTGGGGTGCTCGCGGACGTACCGGGCGGAGACGAGGACCTCCCGGCCGCCGGGCAGCAGCAGGTTCCGCTCGGGCTGGCCGCGCCGGGTGGCGAGGCCGCCGTACGGGTCGGTGAGGGTCCACCAGCGGTGCCCCTTGAGGTCCTCCAGGGGCAGCGCCTGGTCGAGCGGCAGGCCGAGCGCCTCGGGGGCGGGGACGGCGGTGATGCGGCTGGCGGCGGCGTTGAAGCAGACGACGCGGCCCCGTTCGTCGGCGACGACGAGCCCGTCGGGCAGGTCGTCCGGGTCGATCCCGGGCCACGGCTCGGGGGCGCGCGGCCCGTCCGCGCGTCGCTGTGCGTTCCGCGCGGGACTGTCCGTGCCGGCCGTCATCCCCTGCTCCCACCCCTCCGTGTACCGCAGTGGGCTCCGAGTGCGTCACTCTACTGGGCGAGGGTGACCAACGGGAGTCGGAAGGGCACACCGGGTGGCCGGATCACAGCGGTGTGATACGGCCCCGGGGCGGTCAGGCGCCGCGGCGGGGGCGCTGGGCGCGGGCGGAGGCGTACAGGCAGACCGCCGCGGCGGTGGCCAGATTGAGGCTCTCGGCCTTGCCGTGGATGGGGACGCGGACGACGGCGTCGGCGAGGGCCCGGGTCTCCTCCGGGAGTCCCCACGCCTCGTTGCCGAAGATCCAGGCGGTGGGGCCGCCCATGGTGCCGGCGTCGAGTTCGTCGTCCAGGTCGTCCTGTCCGGCGCCGTCGGCGGCGAGGATCCGGACGCCGGCGCCCCGGAGGCCGGCGACGGCCTGTTCGACGGGGACGCCGACGGCGACGGGGAGGTGGTAGAGCGAGCCGACGGAGGCGCGGACCGACTTGGGGTTGTACAGGTCGACGGAGGCGTCGGTGAGGATCACGGCGTCGGCGCCGGCGGCGTCGGCGCAGCGGAGCACGGTGCCGGCGTTCCCGGGGTCGCGGACGTGCGCGAGGACGGCGACCAGCTTGGGCTTCGCGGCGAGGATCGCCTCGAAGGGCGAGTCGAGGAAACGGCAGACGCCGACGAGGCCCTGCGGGGTGACGGTCTGGGAGACCTCGGCGAGGACGGCGTCGGAGGCGTGGTGGACGCGGGCTCCGGCGGCGCGGGCGGCGTCCACGATGGGCGCGTACCGCTCGGCGGCCTCGACGGTGGTGAAGAGCTCGACGAGGGTGGGGGTGCCGTCGGGGCCGCGGTGGGCGACGGCCTCGCGGACGGCCTGGGGCCCTTCGGCGAGGAAGAGGCGGTCCTTGCCCCGGAAGTTGCGCTTGGCGAGCCGCCGGGCGGCGACGACGCGCGGGGAACGCGGGGAGATCAGCTCGGGGGTGGACATGTGCCTGGGGCTCTCTGACTCGGCTCGACTCGGGTACGGGGGTGTCAACGCGCCGGACCCGCAGGCGCGGGGCCTGCGGGTCCGGGCGGAAGCACTGCGGCCTGGAGGATCAGGCGGCGGCCTTCGGGGCGTTGACGTCGGCCGGGAGGGCCTTCTGCGCGACCTCGACCAGCGCGGCGAACGCGTTGATGTCGTTGACGGCCAGCTCGGCGAGGATCTTGCGGTCCACCTCGATGTTGGCGGCCTTCAGACCCTGGATGAGGCGGTTGTACGTCATGCCGTTCTGGCGGGCAGCGGCGTTGATGCGCTGGATCCACAGCTGACGGAAGTCGCCCTTGCGCTTCTTGCGGTCGTTGTAGTTGTAGACCAGCGAGTGGGTGACCTGCTCCTTGGCCTTGCGGTACAGGCGCGAACGCTGACCGCGGTAGCCGGAGGCCTGCTCGAGGATCGCCCGGCGCTTCTTGTGGGCGTTGACTGCCCGCTTGACGCGTGCCACTTCTTACTCCTTGTAGCGGGGCCGTGGTGTGTTCACACGACCCGGAAAACGGATGGGTCCCGGTCTTGGCCGGATGCCCTCGTCGGCCGAGGGCGGGAGATCAGGATCAGATGCCCAGCATCTTCTTGATCTTGGCGCTGTCACCCGGGGCCATCTCGGCGTTGCCGGTGAGGCGACGCGTCAGCTTGGACGACTTGTGCTCGAGCAGGTGGCGCTTGCCGGCGCGCTCCCGCATGATCTTGCCGGAGCCGGTGACCTTGAAGCGCTTCTTGGCACCGGAGTGCGTCTTGTTCTTCGGCATGGCGCCGTTATCTCCTCGTCAGTGGCGCTCCCCCGGTGCGGACACCGGACAACCGGGAGCGTCAATTCTTCGTGTGGTTACCGGGCGGGACCCGGGGGCTGCCGCGGGGGCAGCCCCCTCGGATCACGCCTCGGCGTTCTCGGCCGACGTGTCGGCCGAAGCCTCCTCGGCACCGGCCGCGGGGGCGGTGCCCTGGCGCTCCGCCTTGCGCGCGGCCTGAGCCTCGCGCGCCTCGGCCATGGCCTCGGTCTTCTTCTTGTGCGGGCCCAGAACCATGATCATGTTCCGGCCGTCCTGCTTCGGGTTGGACTCGATGAAGCCCAGCTCCTGGACGTCCTCGGCGAGGCGCTGCAGCAGGCGGTATCCAAGCTCGGGCCGGGACTGCTCACGACCACGGAACATGATCGTGATCTTGACCTTGTCGCCCTGCTTGAGGAAGCGGACGACGTGGCCCTTCTTGGTGTCGTAGTCGTGCGGGTCGATCTTCGGCCGGAGCTTCATCTCCTTGATGACCGTGTGCGCCTGATTCTTGCGCGCCTCACGGGCCTTCATGGCCGACTCGTACTTGAACTTCCCGTAGTCCATGAGCTTGCACACGGGCGGACGGGCGTTCGCCGCGACCTCGACCAGATCGAGGTCGTACTCCTGCGCGAGCTCCAGGGCCTTGGCAAGGGGGACGATGCCCACCTGCTCGCCGCTGGGGCCGACAAGACGCACCTCGGGAACGCGAATCCGCTCGTTGATGCGGGGCTCGGCGCTGATGGATCCTCCTCGGTAGCACCACGCGACCGCCTTGGCGGACGGACACGTCATTCACAATCAATGAGACCAACCGAGCGGGCGCACGAAAAATGCCCCGACGGGACACAGGCGGGGCTCCAAGGAAACCGGAGCACCACCACGGTCAACCGCGGGGCGCACATCGGGCGGCTCCATCGTCCGTACGGAACGATGGGCGCCGCCTGACCGGTGACCCGCCGCCCGCGAGGGCGGCCAGGTGGGAGATCGGAGCCTCCACTTGTGGGCCGGACACACAGATGTCCGGCCGGTCGTCACACAAGGTTAGCAGGACCCGGCGGTCGGCGCGAACCGTGCGCCCGCTTATCGTGTGGGGCATGAGCGAGACCCCCCAGAACGAGTCCCCGACCGCCGCCGACGCCTCCGGCGGGACCCCCGACTTCGAGGCCATGACCCGCGACATCGCGGAGGTCCCGGCGGTCGAGGTGATCGTCACCGTCGCCGTCAACCTGATGAGCGCCGCCGCGGTCAAGCTCGGCCTCACCGAGGAGGGCGACGCCCACAAGGACCTCGACGAGGCGCGGAAGCTGATCCACGCGCTCGCGGGCCTGCTGGACGCGAGCACCACGGAGATCTCGTCGTTCCACGCCGCCCCGCTGCGGGACGGCCTGAAGTCCCTCCAGCTCGCCTTCCGCGAGGCGTCGTTCGTACCCGACGAGCCGGGTCAGGGCCCGGGCGAGAAGTACACGGGGGCGGTGTACGGCTAAGCCCGCCCCCGGTCCGCACGGACCTCAGTCGCGTACGTAGAAGGGCTCGCCCGGAGGGGTGGCCGAGGCCGGCAGCAGTGCCAGGTCGAGGCCCCGCACCAGGCGGGCCCTCAGTGTCTCGTCGGCGGCCAGGGCCCGGGCCACGCGCTGGGCGGCCTCGGCGGGGGCGGCGTCGCCGTCGAGGACCAGGGCGAGGGTGCCGTCGGCGGTGCCGGGCCCGAGGTGGGCGCGGAGGACGGCGGGCTCGGCGGCGACCGCGGCGCGGACCGCGTCCCGGACCGCCGGGTCGTCGAGCGGGTCGGTGCTGGTGCGGCCCTCGGCGAGGGCGAGCAGGGCGGATCCGCTCACCTGGTAGGGCACCGGGCCCGCCATGTCGAGGACGAGGGTGTCGGCCTTCTCGTGGACGAGGGCGGCGAGCGCCTGCTGGAGCGGCACCGCGACGGGCCGGGCGGCCGGGTCCCAGCGGGCGAGCGAGGCGATCGAGGTGAAGGCCGGCAGACCGCGCCGGTCACCGGCGGTCAGCGTCGGCACCGCCATGTCGCTGGTCTTCTCCCGCTTCAGCCCGGTCTCCGGGTCGGTCTCCACCTCGCCGAGCACGGCGACGACGGGGACGAGGAGCCGGGCGCCGCGCAGCGCCTCCAGGACGGGGCCGTGCGCGGTGCGGTCCTCCGCCCAGGCCGCGAGGGCCGCGGCGAGCGCCGGGTCTGCGGTGCCGTCGTCGTCGGAGAAACCGGGGTCCGGGATGTTCTTGAGCTCCACGCCCCGAGCCTAACCGCCCGGGTCCGGCGCTCCGGCCGCCGGGCCGTCAGCGGGTGCGGCCGGCCCGGTGGAGGAGGACGGCGATCAGCAGGAGCAGGACGCCGAGGCCGCCGGCGAGGGGCGCGAGCAGGCCGGGACCGGTGCTCTCCTCGGCGGCCGGGAGCGGGCCGGGACCGAAGTACGGGGCGCGGTGGCCGGCCGTGGCGGCCTTCGGGTCGCCGCCCTTCAGCGCGGCGCCGGCCTCGATGGCGGCGGCGGCGTCGACCGTGCCGTAGCCCTTGGCGTCGCTGCGCCCGCCGTCGGGGCGGTCGCGGGCGGTGTCCACGAGGAGCTTCTTGACCTGGGCGGGGGTCAGGTCGGGGTGGGCGGAGCGGACGAGGGCGACGGCGCCGGAGACGAACGCGGCGGCGGCGCTGGTGCCCCAGCCCTCGTAGTACTTGCGGTCGGGGTCGGCGATGACGATGTCGACGCCGGGCGCGTTGACGGTGGCGTACCAGCGGCGGGTGGAGAAGGAGGCGCGGGTGCCGTACCGGTCGACGGCGGTGACGGCGATGACGCCCGGATAGGCGGCCGGGTAGGAGATGTGGTCGCCCTTCTCGCCGCCGTTGCCGGCGGACGCGACGACGGAGACGCCCTTGGCGAGGGCGTACTGGACGGCGGCGTCCTCGCCCGGGTCGGGGTGGGCGGACTTCGAGTCGTCGCCGAGGGACAGGTTGATGACGTCGGCGCCGTGGTCGGCGGCCCAGCGGATGCCCTGGGCGAGGGCGGTGCCGCGGGTCTTGCGGGCCTTGTCGCGGGCCTTGTCCTTGCCTTCGAGGATGACCCGGACGGGCAGGATCCGGGCGCCGGGCGCGATGCCGAGGACGCCGCTGCCGTCGGCCCAGCCGTGGCCGTGGCCGGCGATGATGCCGGCCATCGCGGTGCCGTGGCGGGCCCAGTGGGGGTCGCCCTGGGCGGCGCCGAAGCCGATCAGGTCCTTGCCGGGGAGGACGGAGCCGGCGAGGTCGGGGTGGGTCGCGTCCACGCCGGTGTCGAGGACGGCGACGGTGATCCCCTCGCCCTTGGTGGTGTTCCACGCCTCGTCGACCCGCAGCGTCTCGTGGCCCCACTGGCGGTCGCGGATGGCGTCGGCGTGCGCGGGCGCGGCGGCGGGCAGGACGGCGAAGGCGGCGGCCAGCAGGACGGCCGCGGGCGCGGTGACGGCGGCGCGGACGCGGCGGCCGCGGGAGCGGGGGCTTCGGGCGCGGGCGCTTCCGGGGCGGGGGCGGGTCACCGCTGTTCCTCTTCCTTCGCCGCGTCCTGGGCGGTGGTGCGGAGCTGCTTCTCCAGGCGCTCGGCGATGCCGAGGGCCTCGTGGCCGAGGCCGGACTGGGCGACCGCGTCCGTGCGGCCCTTCTTCATGGCCTGGTCGGCGGGGACCGCGCGCCCGACGGCGCGGCCGTCGGCGAAGCCGGAGACGGCGGTGACGACGACCGGCAGGTCGGCGGGGGCGGTCACCCACCAGGCGGCGCGCTGGGCGGGGCCGAAGCCGGCGGCGACGGTGCCGGGGCCCGCCAGCGCGGGCGGCACGTCGTGGCCGAGGCGGGCGGCGAGCCCGCGCCCGCCGAGGGCGCGCTGGGCGGCGACGTCGGCATCGGTGAACACGAGCCCGACGGTGAGGACGCTGGTGGCGGTGGCGTCGGTGTACGTGGCGCGCAGCACGCGCCGGCAGTCCAGCGGGCGCAGCGCGGCGAGCAGCCGGGGCGCGACGGAGGCGGGCGCGCAGGTCGCGTCGGGCGCGACGACGATCCGGGTCCAGGTGCGGGCGGACGGGCCGGGGCCGGCCTGCGGGGCGGTGAGGGTGCGGGGGAAGAGGGTGTCGACCGGCGCGTTGTGCCAGAGCTCCTTGGCGGCGGTGTACCCGGCGGGTTCGGCGGGCTTCCCGTCGCCGGAGGCGAGCCACACCCCGGCGAGGGCCCCGCCGATGAGCCCGAGTCCGAGCACGACGCAGGCGCCGACGGCCACGGCCCTCCCCCGCCGGCGTTCCCGTACGGGCCGCAGCCGGGTGGTCGTCTCGACGGGCGTCTCCTCGCCCCCGTACGTCGGCACGCGCACGGGCCGCAGCCGCGCGGTCGTCTCCACCGGCCGGGGCACCCCCGCGGCCCCGCCGGCCGCGGAGGCCGGCCGGTGCGGGGCCCGGGGCGGCGGCAGCGGGACGGACCCGGGGGCGGGGGGCGCTGCGGCGGGGCGCTGGGGGGCGGC